>DAICYU010000548.1 GCA_027311485.1 Acetobacteraceae bacterium | reverse complement strand
GCTCTGTCGTTGAACCCGACAGGACGGATGGGCAAGCCCGAGGAAATGGCGCGTGGCGTCGTTTTCCTGGCCAGCCCGGCGGCCAGTTTCATAACCGGCACGAACCTGGTGGTCGATGGGGCCCTGACGCGCGGCGTGCAGTTCTGATTGCCCCGCGCCGGACGGCGTAAATAGGGCGTGGTCGAGCGTTGGGTGTTGAGATGACCTGACGTTCGATCCGTGGCGCCGGCGACCCCGCACCCAAGGACATCGCCAAAAGCCTGTCCTTCAGAAGCGGACGTGACGGCGCAGCGGCTCGATCAGGTCCATGACCGAGGTCCAGGCGTCGCTGTGGTCGATCGCATGTTCGACGGCCGCCACCCCCTCCTCCGTCAGCACGGTACCGGCAAGATGCCGGAACTTCGCACGAACATCCTGCTCCGGATCAGGCAGCTCCGCGTCGCGGCGCGACATGTCCCGCTCCGCCGTGGCCTGTTGGCCGTCGTTCAGCGTGACCGTGACGCGGGCGGGCCGAGCGGCGGGGACACGCGCGGACATGGCGGGGTCTTCGGTGACGTGGACGCGGTGGCGCAGCGCGGCAATCGCCGTGTCGGTCAGCGCTGAATCATCCAGGTCCGCGAAGCCGAGGCCACCCCTTACCGCCAGCACCGCCGCCGCGTGCGGCAAGGAATATTTGGAGGCGAAGTAATTCTCCGGCTCCGGATTGCGCATGACCGCGGCAAAGGCATACGTCGCCACATCAATCCGTTCGATCGCCGCGGGTGCCGGGCGCAGCACGCTGAGCACATCCTGCAGGCAGTCCAGGGCCGGGTGAATCGGATTGCAGCACGCGTAGAAGCGGAAATAGCTGCCGGCGATCTGCCAGTCGGCCCCCAGCCGATCGGCAAGGCCTGCCGGATCGAACCGGCTTCCCACCATGGTGCCCAGGGCGTGCTCCACCGCCTCGGGCTCAGCGGTGTATCCTGCCAGCGCCAGTTCCGGTGCCAGGACCGCCGCACAGGCGCTAAGCCCCGCGGGTAGATTGAGCGCCGTCGCACCGGCGACCGTGTTGGTATAGCTGGGCACCATCAGCATTGTCGTGGCGATCCGGACGCTGCGGCTGATTGCCGTGCCGTCCATCCCGTGCAGCCGGGCGCCCGCCGCGGCACATGCCAGCAGCGCCAATTGCCCGTTCGGATGGGCATACGGACGCGGCGTAAAGCCGGAGGCGAGGCGACCGGCCACTTCGTAACCGGCGAGGAAGGCCGTCAGCAGGTCTCGGCCGGTGCATTGCCGCTGCTCCGCAACCGCCAGCAGACCCGGTATGAGCTGAACCGAGGGCTGCACCCCGCGTAATCCGTCGCACAGCTCAATGGCTCGACCGGCGACGGCGTTCAGTGTGGCTGCGGTCCTTGGATCAGCAGCGGCCATGTCCGGGGCCAGAAGCGTGGCGCCGGTCCCGCCCGTCCCGGCCAGGCTTGCGCTCAAGGTCCGGACCTCGGGCCGCAGGCTGCCGGCGAGGATGACGCCGACCGTATCGAGCAACGCGAGTTTCGCACGTGCCTGGATGTCAGCGGGCACATCCTCCCACTGCATCGCGGCGAGAAATCCAGCCAGTTCGGTGAGCTGTCGTGCCATGCAATCAGGCTCCTGTATCCCGGGCCGGCGACCTTCAGCCGAACCATCAAGCCTGTGAGCGTACCACGCAGCGAAACAAGCGCCAGACCCAGGGCTTTGTCGGATGACGCTGTCGATGTGGTTGCGCCGGCGCGGGTCAACGCACCGGCTGCGCCAGATCCCCGCGCCGTCGGACCGATACGCGCTGGCGCAGCCGGGCAATCAATGGGCGTTCGAACCGCGTGTGCAGCAGCATCGCCAGGACCTGCGCGACGGCGAGGCTGACGATCAGATACGCTTCGGGCCCGCCGGCCCGACCGAGATGCGCCCACACCAGCCCGGCGGCGCGCATGACGAACGGGTGCACGAGGTAGAGCGCGTAGGAGGCATCGCCGAGGTGGACGAGCGCGCGCTCCACCCCGCCGGTCGGCGCTTCCCGGGTCTGCCCGAGCGTTGCCGCGACCATGAGGGCCAGAGCCGGCAGCCCGGCGGCGAGCACATGTGGCCATTCGGCCGGCGCGAGATGCAGCAGCGCGATGGCACCGGCCACGAGCGCCATGCGGGCCGCACCCGGCAGCAGGACACGACCCGGCAGCTGTGCGAGCAGAAGACCCGCGGCAAACTCCAGCACGATGGGATCGGACCACATGGTCAGCACCACGCCCGAGAATGCCCCGGCCTGCCCCAGGGCGACGAGCAACCCCATTGCCCCGCATGTTCCGGCCACTGCGGCGCCACGCCGCAGCATCACGAAGGGCGTAAAGACGGCGTAGAAGAACATCTCGTAGTTCAGGGTCCATCCCAGGCCGAGCGGCGGCTGAATGATGCCGTTGGGGCGGGCGGCTGGCAGGAAGGCAAAGCTCTTGATGATGTAAAGCGGCCCGCCCAGCACGCCGTTGACCGCGTGCGGCAGAACCGCGGCCGCCAGCAGGAACAGGGCGGTCATCGTCCAATAGAGTGGCACGACCCGTGTCAAGCGGCGTTCCAGGAAGCGGCGGGGTCCTGACATCGTCCCGTACAGGTCCCGCGCGGAAGTCGCGATCACGAAACCCGAGATCACGAAGAACACATCCACGCCGGCGCTCCACGGGAGCCATGCCAGCACGGCGTGCAGCCCGGGCGCCGGCGCGCCGCCTGCCAGAGCATCATCTGCTGTATGCTCGAATGCGACCGACAGGGCCGCCAGGGCACGCAGCGCCTGTACCAGTGGAAAGTAGGCCTGAGTCCGCCGGGCCATCAGCGCGCCCCTGGGCGGATGCAGCGAAGCAACGGTCCGGTCCTGACGGCTGGCGCTGGGTCTGATCCGCGATGTGCTTCGCACAGGTGGCGGGTGTGGACGTCGGGTCTGGGCCTGGAGCGGCGGCGTTCAGTCATGCGT
Source organism: Acetobacteraceae bacterium (assembly GCA_027311485.1). Classification (GTDB taxonomy): domain Bacteria; phylum Pseudomonadota; class Alphaproteobacteria; order Acetobacterales; family Acetobacteraceae; genus Rhodopila. Next base: position 305 of record DAICYU010000548.1, on the reverse strand, counting down.
TCCTCGACGACGGCGCGCCGTGGCAGGCCTTGCTGCCCGCATCCGGCCCTGGTGCCGAGCTGGCGGCGTGATTGGCCCGGCCTGGTTGGCACGGTCTGGACGCCGGGTCGCGATGGGTAAGCGGACAATCTGGGACGGTTCCTGAGGGTGTTCCTTTGGCCGGTGCTTAGGACATGGCGCAGGCGGGGCATAGCCCGGCCGAGCCGCCCCCGCAAAGCGGTTCAGCGCCCGGCGCCTCGGCTTGTCGGGCTTGGGGCGCAATGTGGATCGAGGGCGAGATTCGCGGCGAGCATGGCTCGATGGGT
>DAICYU010000547.1 GCA_027311485.1 Acetobacteraceae bacterium | reverse complement strand
GGCCAGAACTGGCTGTGGTATTGGGGCATATCGCCCGACATCGCGGTTTCAAGTCCAACGCCAAGCGGGATGCCGCCGCCAATGAGGTGGATGAAACCTCAAAAATGAAGAAGGCAATCGCAGCAACGAAGGAACGACTGCAAGACTATCGGACAGTCGGCCAGATGTTCGCCAATGACCCCGCCTTTGACAATCGGAAGCGAAATCGTGGCGACTTTACGCGGTCCGTCCAGCGCGATGATCTGGAAGCAGAAGTCCGTACGATATTCCTGGAACAGCGCCGGCTTGGGAATGAACGCGCGTCAGAGGCTTTGCAAGCCGATTTCAGCAGAGCGGCCTTCTTTCAGCGACCGTTGCAGGACAGCGAGCATATGGTGCAGGTCTGCACATTCGAGCCTGCCGAAAAGCGGACGGCCAGACGGGCCTACGCTTTTGAAATGTTCCGGCTTCTCTCCCGGCTGAACACAATTTCATTGTCGGTTGGCGGGGTGGACATCCGCCTCACCCCCGAACAGATCGCGCGGGTGGCGGACGATTTCGGGCGCACGAAAGGCATTACCTACAAGGCACTTCGGAAGACATTGGACCTTGATCCGCGCACCCGGTTCGCTGGGATTTCCGAAAAAGATGAGAAAAACGACATCGTAGCTCGGCATGGCAACGCGGCCGAGGGCACTTATGCCTTGCGAGAGGTGGTCGGGCCGTCCGGGTGGCGCCTGCTGATGCACAGTCCGGCGTTGCGCGATCGTGTCGCGGAAGTGCTGACGTTTCGGGAAGACCCGGCCTCGATCCGGACGGGGCTGCTTGAAGCCGGCCTGGATGCGCCCCTGCTTGACGCCATCATGAATGGCGTGGCGGCAGGTGCTTTCAACCAATTTACCCGGGCCGGGCATATTTCCGCCAAGGCGGCGCGCAACCTGATACCCGGGCTGGCCCGCGGTTTGGTCTATTCCGCAGCATGCGAGGACTACGGCTACGACCATGCCGCGCCCGCCAGCATCACACTCGATGATGTTCGCAATCCTGTCGCCCGCAAGGCGGTCACTGAGATGCTGAAGCAGGTTCGCGCCATTGTTCAGGCTTATGGAAAGCCCGATGCAATCCACGTCGAACTTGCGCGCGACATCGGCAAAAGTGCCGAAGAGCGTGACAAGATCAGCCGGGGCATTGAGGACCGCAACAAGCAGCGGGGCAAAATCCGGTCTGAATTACAGGAGTGTGTCGGACGTGCTGTGACCGTCGATGAACTGCTGCGGTATGAGCTTTGGAAAGAGCAAAACGGGCGCTGCCTTTATACCGACGAGCCAATTCCAGTCGAATGGCTGATCAGCGGTGATAACCGCGTGCAGGTGGATCACATCCTGCCGTGGAGTCGCTTCGGTGATGACAGTTTCATCAACAAGACCCTTTGCACGGCAGGCGCCAATCAGGTGAAGCGTGGCCGCACGCCGTTTGAATGGTTTGAGGCGGACGGGCTGGACTGGTCGCTGTTTGCCAGCCGCGTTGAAGGCTGCAAGGAGATGAAGGGACGCAAGAAGGGCGCCTTCTACCTCCGCAAGAACGCGAAGGAGGTCGAGGAAACGTTCAGGAACCGCAACCTGGGCGACACCCGCTATGCGACCCGGTTGCTGCTGGGCTTGCTGGAGCAGGCTTACGGCGAGAAGGGCAAGCGCACCATTTTGGCGCGTCCTGGACAACTGACCGCGAAACTGCGGCGGGTGTGGGGGCTGGAAGACCTGAAGAAGGACGAGAATGGTAAACGGCTGGAGGACGATCGCCACCATGCGCTGGATGCGATTGTCGTGGCCGCGACGACGGAAAGCATGTTGCAGCGCCTGACCCGCGCGGCCCAGGAAGCGGAGAGGCAAGGCCTGGCGCGAGGCTTTGACTTCACCCAGGTCGAGCCACCGGCAGTGGGGTTTCGGGATGTGGTCCGCGATGTTGTCGGTTCGGTGTTCGTGTCCCGCGCCGAAAGGCGGCGGGCGCGTGGAGAGGCGCATGCGGCGACGATCAAGCGGGTGGAGCCAGTTGACGGCGTGGAAAGGGTGTTCGAGCGGAAATCGATCGAAAAATTGACGCTAGCCGATCTGGCGAAGATCCCAGTGCCCGAGCCTTATGGGCGGGTTGTCGATCCGGCGCGGCTGCGCGATGGTACAATTGCCGAGTTGCAGCGATGGATCGAAGCCGGGAAGCCGAAGGATGCCCTGCCACGGTCGCCGAAGGGCGACGTTATCCGCAAGGTGAGGGTCGCGACGAACAGCAAGATCGCGGTTCCGGTTCGTGGCGGCACCGCAGACCGCGGCGAGATGGCGCGCGTGGATGTGTTCGCGAAAGCTGGAAAAAAGGGCAGGATTTTCTATTACCTCGTGCCGATCTATCCCCACCAGACAGCAAATCGGACGATGTTCCCGGAACCGCCGAATCTGGCTGTGGTGCAGGATGCTGTCGAGGCTGACTGGACAGTGATCGACAACAGCTTCGACTTTCTGTTCAGCCTCTATGGCAACAGTCTGGTGGAAGTGGCCAAATCAAACGGTGAAGTGATCTCTGGTTACTTCAGAGGCATGGACCGGAACACAGGCGCTATTGCGATCGGGCGCCCCGCACAACCGCGAACAATTGATCGCGGCATCGGTGCGAAGACGTTGGTACGCTTCGTTAAGAAGGATGTCGACCGGCTGGGGCGGGTCACTCCGATCAGGCAGGAGAGCCGCACATGGCATGGCGCGGTTTGCACATAAGCCGCGCAACCCGCTTGTCCTTGGCGGACGGGCAGCTCGTCGCCAGACAGGAGGAGGCGGAGGTCCGTCTTGCGATCGAGGATATCGCATGGATTGTTGTCGATTCGCCGCAAGTCATACTCTCCGCCGCGTTACTCTCAGCGTGCATGGAGTCCGGTGTCGCCGTTACCTTTACGGACAACGCCCACACGCCCAGCGGATTACTGCTTCCCTTTCACCGCCATCACAGGCAGGCGGAAATCGTTGCTTTGCAGGCCGACATTTCGGGGCCTTTGAAAAAGCGGCTATGGCAGGTGCTGGTTCGTGCGAAAATCGAGAATCAAGCGGCAAACCTGGTGCTGTGCGGGCGGGATGACGCACCGTTGCGGGCCATGGCAAGCCTTGTCGGGTCCGGTGATCCGGACAATACGGAAGCCAGGGCGGCGAGGGCTTACTGGCCGCGGCTGTTCATCGATTTCGTCAGGGAGGACGGCGCTGACAAGCGGAATGGACTGCTGAATTACGGATATGCGGTCGTGCGATCTGGGGTGGCGCGGGC
>DAICYU010000546.1 GCA_027311485.1 Acetobacteraceae bacterium | reverse complement strand
CTCGCCGTGAGCAAGGTAGACGAACTTCGTCGTCGTGCTCGAGGCCGCGGCAGCCTAGTCTCGACCTGACGTACGAGGGGCATCGGCTGCTCGCCCATGCGCGCTACATCCTTTCAGCCGTGGAGGGCGCGGGTGTCGCCATCGCGCACGCCGACAGTGATCTTGCCGGACGGGTCACGCTCGCCGTGTCGATCACCGTGATCGGCTATTTCCTTGCGCCCTTCCTGGCGCGCTTCAATCGCGCCTTCCCGAACATCGAGATCCGCATCATGGAGGCGCCGCGCGCGCGGATCGAGGCGGGACTTATCGCCGGCGACTTCGATCTCGCGCTGATGCTGGTCTCCAACCTGGAAAACCGGCAGGACGTGCTGAATCACGTCATGGTACAGTCGGTGCGCCGGCTATGGCTGCCGCACCGCCACCGGCTGCTGCGGCAGGACACCATCACGCTGGCCGACGTGGCGCGCGAGCCTTACATCCAACTTGCCATCGACGACGCGCCGAACTCCACCGCTGTTTACTGGCGTGCGCACGGCGCGGTGCCCGACATCAGCGTGGTGACGGAATCGGTCGAGGCGGTGCGCAGCCTGGTCGCGCACGGCCGGGGCGTGACCATCCTCTCCGACATGATGTATCGGCCGTGGTCGCTGGAAGGCGACCGCATCGAAGTGCGCGAGGTGGCGGCCAACATTCCAACCTTGAACACGGGTGTCGCGTGGTCGGCGACGCGCGAGATCAACGCCGCCGCGCGCACCTTCCTTGAGTATTGCCGGATGGACGGCGACCGCGCGCAGATCAACGCGCGCCGCATCATGCCGACCGAGCGCGCCTGATCTGGCACGATCTGACAGGCGCGCCCGATCTGGCACGACGCTTGCTGTCCTGTCCGGCATTGCCAACAAATCATGGAAACAACGATGTCCTCCACCCCCCTGCGCGATAGCGACGAGATGGTCCGGCTGGGCACTGGCGGCTACGCATGGCAGGTCAGTCCGACACATGTCGATCTGGCGATGCCGCCGCCGCCGCCGCTGCTCGCGACCATCGCGGCGGAGCCGCAGCAGATCACCGTCGATCTGCGGCGGTCGGCGATCATCGTTGTGGACATGCAGAACGACTTCTGCGCACCCGGCGGTTGGGCGGACCATCTCGGCGCCAACCTCGCGCCGGACCGCGCGCCGATCGGGCCGCTTCAGGCGCTGCTGCCGGCGCTGCGCGCGGTCGGCGTGCCGGTGGTCTGGCTGAACTGGGGTAACCGGCCGGATCGCAAGAACCTGCCGCCCACGACGCTGTATGTGTTCAACCCCGACGGCAAGGGCCTTGGCATCGGTGGTGTCCTGCCGGGCAACGGCGCCCATGTGCTGCAGAAGGACAGTTGGTCCGCCGCAGTGGTCGATGAGCTGGAGCAGTTGCCGGGCGACATCCGCGTGGACAAGTACCGGATCAGCGGTTTCTGGGGCACGCAGCTCGACGCAATTCTGCGCAACCTTGACGTGAAGACGTTGTTCTTCGGCGGCGTCAACACCGATCAATGCGTTCTGCACACGCTGACCGATGCACACTTCCTCGGCTACAATTGTGTCATGCTGGAAGACTGCTGCGGCACGACATCACCGGATTTCTGCACGCAGGCATCGTTGTTCAACGTCAGGATGTGCTTTGGCTTCGTGTCACGGTCGCAGTCGGTGATCGACGCGCTGCCAACCGTATAATCACGCAACAACCCGCGCCGGTCTCACAGGGATCCCGGCGCAGCGTCACACAGTCATGGCCGTCCCGTCCGGACGTGAGCCATGACTGTGTGACATGCCGTTATCAGGCACCTCGTGCTGTCTTCTGTCGTCTATCGCAGCCCAGCGGCAGCGGAAGCCCGATCATCCCCGCAGCACGTCGGCCAGGCCCTGGTCGATAAACGGCTGATCCGCCGGATTCCACAGCGTCATGTGCCCCCAGATTGACGGGATTACCCGGCATTCCGCCCCGGGGATGTGGCTGGCCTCATTCTCGCTGTCCACCGGCGGGAAATAGCTGTCGTAGGCACAGGGCATGATGATGGTGCGTGCCCTGATGGCGCCGAGAGCCTGCTTGAAATCGCCGCCGTAGGCCGGTTGGGCGCTAATGTCCCCGTCATACCAGGTGCGGAGCAGCGCAAGCAGGTCGTTCGCATCGTGGCGCAGGAAGGCGCCCTCCCAGAACTGCTCGACAAAGGCTTCGGGACTCGCAGCGCCGAAGCCGCGATAGCCTTCCGTGCGGTAGAAGGGTTCCGAGAGCCCCCAGCCGGCGTAGATGGCGGCAAATGCCTTCAGGCCGCGAACCGGCGGGCGCGTGTAGAAGCCATCCGCATACGCAGGATCCAGTTCCAGCGCTCGGCGCAGCGATAGCAGGAAAACCTTGTTGAAGTCGGCGGTACGGGCCGAGCAGCAGATCGGCGCAATCGCCTGCATCATGTCCGGGTACTGTGCGCCCCACTGGAACGCCTGGCAGCCGCCCATCGACCACCCAGCCACCATAAGCAGCCGCTCGATCCCCAGATGTTCGGTCAGCAGCGTGTGCTGCAGCCGCACGTTGTCGAACAACGTGACCAGGGGGAAGCGGGTGGCGTCATACGGGGCCGGCGTGTTGCTGGGCGAGGAGGACACGCCGCCACACAGCAGGTTGGTGAAAACAATGTAGTGCCGGGCGGGGTCGATGGCACGTCCGGCGCCGACCATGCAGAACTCGGCCTCCTTGTCCGTGCCGGAATACCACGACGGTATCAGCACCACGTTGTCCCGCTGCGGCGACAGCGTGCCCAGCGTGCGGTACACGAGCCGTGCGACCGGCAAGGCGCCGCCTTTTTGCAGGGTGAAATCCGCTGCCTCGAAAACCTCACGCTTCGACATGGTCACTCCCTCACTCAGCTATTGCGTCCGTGTCCTGTTCGACCATCCGCAGGAAGCGCCGCATCCGCTCGTGCCGCGGGGCGTCGATCACCTGGCAGGCGGCCCTTCCTCCACCACGCGACCTTCGTCCATGAAGATCACCTGGTCCGCGACGTCGCGTGCGAAGCGCATCTCATGGGTCACCACGATCATGGTCATGCCCGCATCCGCCAACCGACGCATCACGCCCAGCACTTCGCCGACGAGTTCCGGATCGAGCGCCGACGTCGGCTCATCGAACAGCGTCAGCTTCGGTCGGATTGCGAGCGCCCGCGCGATCGCGACGCGCTGTTGCTGGCCGCCCGAGAGGTTGTGTGAATAGTGATGCTCATGAACTGAAAGGCCGACATTTGCAATCAGTC
>DAICYU010000545.1 GCA_027311485.1 Acetobacteraceae bacterium | reverse complement strand
GCAATCGTCTGGTAGTTCCCCAGGCTCCAGTCATACGGCTGGTTGTCGCGAACCTGGTTGACACCGAGGTACTTCAGCTCCTGCTCAACCAGCGGCAGATTGCCATAAGCGCTGGACGTATCGCTGAGATGGACGTTGACGCCAATCGAATCGAGAAATGACTTCGTCGTTTGCGCGGTTACAAGCATCGCTCAACCTCTTCCTGTACGTTGCTTATATGCAACATAAAACGGCGCGATCCTGCCGGTACGGGCGGATTCGCGGCACAAATCGTCGCTCATTGGCCCTGCGGCACGGTTGTACGGGAACGCCGACAACCCTCGGCTGATATCAGCTATTCAGCCATGATCTTACAGGACCCCGTTGAGGGAAATTCAAAATGACGTCGCAATAGTCTCCTAACCATTCGATCGACATATCTGGTATAAATGCGATGGCATTGACAAGCAATTTTTTGCAGCTGACTGCCCGTCGGAATCTGGTTTCAATCAATCTCAGAAAATGTCATTTCGACTAGAGATCTTCTGGAATATCGGACGCTTTCCCCATGCGTTCCAGACTGCGGGAATTCTCACGATGAAACCTAACTCAACATCTCTGTGCTGCAATCGTCTGGCGTGCGGCGATGAATATGTGTCCTCCCCGGGCCTGACCGTCACCGTGACGCATCGCCGCCGGGGGGGGCGTATCGTTCCGCAATGGTTCTGGGATCATCCGGTGGCTAATCGGTCCACATCGGCCCGACTGTGGTGCACCAATCCGCCATCACGGTTTTCGTGCCAACCTTGCCGACTGCCCGGCGGAGATGGTCCGTAATCATGCACGCGCAGCGCATGATTATGCTGATCGTCCTGCACCCGCGGATCCCCCTGCAAAGGTCGGATATCGCCGGACACCTGGATGAAGGGCGGCGCAAAGCGGTGCCACAGGCCATGGCACAGAAACGGCCCATGCTTCTGCAAGATCAGTTGTTGTCGATCCATGAAATGGATGGTGAGAATGACCGGCCATGCTAAGCGAATGGAGAAACGAGTCAGGTGAGATGTCCGGGTTTGGACAACACCCCACGTTTACCTTCAATCATGTTGCCCGCGCCTCAGGCCGTAGCCGTCGTTCGGCATGGCACGTCTTGCGATCAACTGCCGGAAACCACTGACTCAGGGAGAATTCAATGATGGGGCCGGGCAGGTCGGCATCTTCTGGCGCATCGCTGTGGCTGGCGGGTATCGGCCGCTGATCGACAGCGTGCCTGTCAAGCAAGGCGAGCCATACGGCGAATTCCAGGCCTACGGCGGACATCAGGAGTTCTGGTGTCGCCTCGCCGGGCCGGCGGCCGCACAGCTTCGAAAAAGCGGGATACCCGAAGCAGTACGCTGGTCGGAATACGAGGAATGGCCGCGCGGCCGGATCGTTTTCCATATCCCCAGCGGCCGTGTCATGCTCTACGCTGACCGGAAACGCCGCAAGGTAGATATCATAAGCGAAATTATGGGCCGATTCCCGTTAGCCGCCGATCAGACTGACGTCCGTGGCGATCCGCACTACGTCAATGTACGATAACGACATCCCACCAATCAGGCTGTAGGATCGGCGGCAAGATCAGCGTCTTCATCCCCGCCCGCCGCTTGACCACGGGCATTTCCTGCAACAGGTGCGATACGGCGGTTCCGCACCTTGGCTTCCGGCGCGGTCGGCTGATTGCTCAGCGCAAGCTGCGCTGCCCATCGCGCCATTCCGCGCGCCGGGATCGACCACCATAATAATGCCGGCTGCGCGCTGGCGCCAAAAGCGGATGACCACCCACCCGCCGGCCACGCACCAACCACCACCTTCAACACAACGCCGGCCAGACGCACGTCATCCCCGATCGGCAACCCTCAATGATGCGCCGTCAAAGCCCCGCCAGCAGCCCCGGCACCGCCGCCAACCAACGCCCCGGCCAGCGGCCCGACGCCCGTTACAGCGCCCAGCGCCGCGCCACCGCCCGCGCCGATCAGCCCACCCGTCGTCGCGCGCGTCCCCGCGGTTTCGCCGCACCCCGCCAGCAGCAATGGTGCCCCGATCAAAACAGCCCGGATGATCAGCGTAACAGGTTTCATGGACCCGATATCCTTCCTTAAGAAACAAACAATATCTTCGGGACCTGAACCCACCACCAACCCGCACGTTCGCCCTGCCCTGTCACAGCCAGGTGAGGCACCGACCCACAGCCGCCCCCTCCAACCGGTCAGCACACGCCATCCGCCGGGAACCGTCACCACACCAGCCCGTTCCCGCCACCACCGGCCGGCAAGACCGCCAGGCCACGACACAGGAAACGGAATCATGGTCACCACTGTAGGCACCGAATCCACCTACAACGCCCTTCTCGAGGACCTGCTGCTGCTGGAACACGACGCCATCGCCGCCTACGACCAAACCATCAGCCGCCTGGACAATCCCGAATACAAGCGCACCGTCGCCAGCTTCAAATCCGACCACGACCGCCACGTTCAGGAACTGACCCGCCTCGCCGCCCAGTCCGGTGCCACCCAGCACCGACAGGGCGACGCCAAGCAGATGCTCACCACCGGCAAGGTGGCGCTTGCCAGCATCATGGGGGACAGCGCCATCCTCACCGCCATGCGCACCAATGAGGAAGACACCGTCACCGCCTACGAACGTGCCGCTCGGCATGAACAGGCGTCGCAGGAAGCCCGCGCCATCTTCGAACGCGCCCATTCGGATGAGCTGCGCCACCGCGAATGGATGGCCAACCCCGCCAGCCCGGTGCGCTGACCCGAGAACCCGTACGCTCCCCGGCAACCCATGCCGCGGGTGCGTCCGGACCCGTCGATCAGCCGGCGCCGACGGCCAGACCCGCCACGAACCCGCGTGCTTCCGCCACCGATTCCACGCCTTCCGGCATCACGCCGCCCATCAGTTGCCACGCATGCGGCACCACCGGCCACACCCGCAGCGACACCGCTACGCCGGCCGCCCGCGCCTTCGCCGCGAATCGCAGCGTATCGTCCCGCAGCACCTCATCGGCCCCCACATGCAGCAGCAACGGCGGCAAACCGTCCAGCGCCGCATACAACGGTGATGCTAGCGGATCGCGCGGGGAAACGTCCCCGGGCAGGTAAACCTCCGGCAGCCGAGCGATACTGGCGCCAAAGAACAGGGCGTCCTTGCGGTCGTTGGTGATCACGGAATCCCCGGTCGCCGCCAGGTCCGTCACCGGGGAGAATGCCACGCCGGCCCGCGGCATCGTGCGGCCGCTATCCCGCAGCCGCAGCAGCGTCGAC
>DAICYU010000544.1 GCA_027311485.1 Acetobacteraceae bacterium | reverse complement strand
CAGTGTCTGCTTGATCGCCGTCACCAGCCGGACCGCCCGCGCGCCCGGGACTGTGCAGGCCTGCCGCTGCGGGGAGATCGCGGCGCGGAACAGCGCCTCACTGACATAGATATTGCCAAGTCCGGCAACCACGCGCTGGTCCAGCAGCGCGGCCTTGATCGGCGTGCGTTTCCCGGCCAGCGCCTCGGCCAGCACCGGCACCGAAAAGGCCGCGTCCAGCGGCTCGGGGCCCAGTTCGGCCAGCAGGCGATGCGAGTCCTCCCGGCTGGTTTCGACCAGATCGACTGAGCCGAAGCGCCTGGGATCGACGAATCCGACGCGCCAGCCGTCATCGGTTTCCAGCTCCAGGTGTTCGTGCAGGGTGATGCTGTTCTGACCGGCGGGGCCAAGCACCATGCGGCCGGACATGCCCAGGTGCAGCAGCACCGACCAGCCGCTATCGAGCCGGATCAGGATGTATTTGCCACGCCGGCGGAAGCTGACCACCCGCGCGCCGGTCAGGATGTCCGCGAGGCCCGCCGGAATCGGCCAGCGCAGATCCGGGCGGTGGGCGACGGCACGCAGCAGGCGGCGGCCTTCCAGCCGGGCCTGCAGGCCGCGCATGACGGTTTCGACTTCGGGGAGTTCCGGCATTGAGCCGTTCAGACTATATACCTGGGCTATGAGCGACAATCCTGAAACAACAGTCGATTTCGGCTTCCGCCAGGTCGATCGGGCGGAAAAGGCCGGCATGGTCCGGGCCGTGTTCGACAGCGTGGCACCGCGCTACGATCTGATGAACGACCTGATGTCGCTTGGCATCCATCGGGTCTGGAAGCGGGATTTCGTGACGGCGCTGCGGCCCGCGCGGTCCGACCGGCTGCTGGACCTCGCCGGCGGCACCGGCGACATCAGCTTCGGCTGGCTGACCCGCGGCGGTGGCCCGGTCGTGCTCAGCGATATCAATTATTCCATGCTGTCCGTGGGCCGCGACCGCGCGATGGACCGCGGCTTTGGCGCCGACCTCGATATCGTGGTGGCGGACGCGGAACGCCTGCCGCTGCCCGACCGCTGCTTCGACCGCGTGTCGATGGCTTTCGGACTCCGCAACTGCACCGACAAGAACGCCGTCCTGCGGGAGGCTCGGCGGGTGCTGAAACCCGGCGGGCGGTTCCTGTGCCTGGAATTTTCGCACCTGACCGTGGATGGGTTGAAGCGGCTGTATGATGCATGGTCGTTCAAGGTGCTGCCAGTGCTGGGGCGGATCGTGGCGCAGGATGAGGACAGCTACCAATACCTGGCCGAGAGCATCCGCACCTTCCCGGACCAGGAAACCCTGGCGGGGATGATGGAGCAGGCGGGACTGTCGCGGGTGACGGTCCGCAACCTGTCGGGCGGGATCGCCGCGATCCATGCCGGGTGGCGGCTGTGACGTCTGCGGTTGGGACCTCTGCCGCTGAAACCCTGGCGACGGCGACCCTGGCCGGCAAGCGCGTTCTGCTGGTTGTTTCGGGGGGAATCGCGGCCTACAAGGCCCTGGAGCTGATCCGCCTGCTACGCAAGCAAGGCTGTGGCGTAACCTGCGTGATGACCCGCCACGCGGAACGATTCGTGACGCCGCTATCTTTGCAGGCGTTGAGCGAATCAAAGGTGTACGCGGACCTGTTCTCCCTGACCGATGAATCGGAGATGGGGCATATCCAGCTGTCCCGCGCCGCCGATCTGCTGGTGGTGGCGCCGGCATCGGCGGATATCCTGGCGAAAATGACCGCCGGCCTGGCGGACGACCTGGCGTCCACCGTGCTGCTGGCCACCGACAAGCCGGTGCTGGTGGCGCCGGCGATGAACGTGCGGATGTGGCTGCATCCGGCGACCCAGGCCAACCTGTCTCTGCTGCGCCAGCGCGGCGTGCGCGTGATCGATCCGACCGAAGGCGCGATGGCCTGCAATGAATTCGGGCCGGGACGGCTGGCCGAACCAGCCGACATCCTGACGGCCATCGAAGGCATTCTGGCCCCTGCCCCTGCTTCCGTTCGGACGCCTCTGGCCGGGCGTCATGCCCTGGTGACCAGCGGGCCGACGCATGAGCCGATCGATCCGGTGCGCTATATCGCCAACCGGTCCTCCGGTCGGCAAGGCCATGCGATCGCCGCGGCGCTGGCGGCTTTGGGCGCACGGGTGACGCTGGTCAGCGGGCCGGTGTCGGTGCCGGACCCGGCCGGTGTGACGGTGCGGCATGTGGAAACCGCGCGGGAAATGCTGGATGCCTGCCAGACCGCGCTGCCGGTGGACGTTGCGGTGTTCGCGGCGGCGGTGGCGGATTGGCGGGTCGAACAGGAGTCCGCCGGGAAGATCAAGAAGCAGCCTGGAGTGGAGCCGCCGTCGCTGCGGTTGGTTCCCAATCCCGACATCCTGGCGGCAATCGCCGCCGCAGGACCCGCTCGGCCTGCCCTCGTCGTCGGGTTCGCGGCGGAAACCGACGACCTGATGGCGAACGCGCAATCGAAGCTGCGGCGCAAGAACGCCGATTGGATCGTTGCCAATGATGTTTCGCCGGCCACCGGCATCATGGGCGGGGCGCAGAACGTGGTGAGCATCGTGTCCGCGGCCGGCATCGAGGAATGGCCGCGGATGGACAAGGATGAGGTCGCGCGCAGGCTTGCGCAACGGATCGCGGCGTCGTTGGGGTGACGGATGCGGCCGGCGGTCTGGCGCGGCGGCCGTCTGTCTACTGCGCTTTCTGGCCCCGCTCCACCACGTGATATTCACGGTTCGGCATCATGTGCAGCGCTGACGCCATGCGGTTTGACAGGTTGTAGAACGCCACCGTCTCCGCGAGGTCGAAAACGTCTTCCTGGCTGAGCCCCTGCTGCGCCAGCGCATCCCGGTCCGAGTCTTCGATCATTTCGGGCTGGGTTGTCAGCTTCCAGGCGAAATCCAGCATCTGGCGCTGCCGCGGATCGAGGTTCGCCACGCGGTAGTTCAGCGCCAGCATCTCCCCCAGTTCCGGATCGCCTGACAATTGCCGAACCGCCGACCCATGCGCCACAAGGCAGTAATAGCAGCGGTTGGCTGATGACACGACCACGGCCACCATTTCCCGCTCCAGCTTCGACAGGCCGGACGTGGACAACATGATTTCGTTGTACATCGCCATGAAGTTGCGCAGGCGTTGCGGCCGCAGGCTGTAGGCGCTGAGAACGTTCGGCACGAAGCCCAGCTTGTCCATACACTTCGACCAGACGACCTTCAGGTCGTCGTCCAAGGTCTCAGGTTCAGAAATACCCAGTTTCGGGATATGGTCTGGTTGCGG
>DAICYU010000543.1 GCA_027311485.1 Acetobacteraceae bacterium | reverse complement strand
CCGGCAGGGTGGAAACCAGAAGCAGCGACGTGCCGATCAGGATCAGTGCGCAGAGCGGCGGGAACTGCGCCACCGAGATCAGCCAGCCCCATTCCAGCTTGTCGGCTTCCAGGCCCAGGAACAGGGGAAACAGCACTAGCCCGGCGCCGGCAGGGGCAGGGACTCCGGTGAAGAAGTTATAGGCATAGGCGGGCTTCGGCGCGCCATCCAGTGATGCGTTGAACCGGGCCAGCCGCAGCGCCATGCAGACCGCGAACATCAGGCATGGCACGTAGCCGTACGCCCCGCCGCGCTGCAGCGACCAAAGGTACAAAAGGAACGGCGGCGCTACGCCGAAACACAGAAAATCCGACAGGCTGTCGAACTCGGCCCCGAAGCGGGACGTTGCCTTCAGCAGCCGAGCCAGCCGCCCGTCCAGCCCATCGATGGCAGCGGCAACGGTGATGGCGACCGCCGCCGCGCCGTATCGGCCTTCCAGCCCGAACCGCATCGAGGTCAGGCCGGCGCACAGCCCGATCATCGTCAGCAGGTTCGGTACGATGCGGTTGAAGGACGGTCCCTTGAAGCGCGGACGGTGCCGCGGCCTGGGGCGGTAGCGCCGCAGCCGGCCGATCGGCAAGCCGGGACCTTGCTCATTCATGTCAGCGGTGGGCATGTCAGCGGTCGGCATGTCAGCGGTGGGTATGGCTGCGGCAGGGCGGCGATCACTGTCTCACCGCCGATCATGGTCTGGCCTTCCAAAACCATGGGTTCGACCCCCTCGGGCAGATACAGATCGGTGCGGCTGCCGAAGCGGATGATACCGAATCGCTCCCCGGCGCGCACCCGATCGCCTTCCCGCACGCTGCACACGATCCGCCGCGCGATCAGGCCGGCGATCTGAACGACGGCGATATCCTGCCCACTGGGCAGGCGGATCGCCAGGGCGTTACGCTCATTCGCCTCGCTGGCCTTGTCCAGGCTGGCGCTGACATAGGCGCCGTGGTGATAGGCGATGCGTGTCACCACCCCATCGGCGGGGACACGGTTCACATGGACGTTCAGCACCGTCAGGAAGATCGAAACCCGCCAGCGGGGCGTGCTGCCCAGGCCGAGTTCCACCGGCGGGGCGGCGAGCCGGATGGACACCACCTGACCGTCGGCCGGCGCCAGGAACAGGCCAGGGCGGGTTGGTGCCACCCGCTCCGGATCACGGAAGAAATACAGGCAGAACAGGGTGAAGAGCGCGGCCAGCCACATCAGCCAGGCGCTGAGGGCAACGCCGATCGCCAGTGCGATCAGGCCACCCAGGATGAAGGGACGGCCCGCCGGATGCGGCGGGGCCAGAACATGGCGGATGTCATCGGTCAGGGCCATAAGGCGCGGGGTTATGGCGGCTTAACGCCGCCCTCGCAAGAAGATCGTGGGCCGGGTGCCCTGCCGCGAACCGCCATCAGACGGCGGCTTCCATGAAAATGCGGCTGACATCGCCGTTCCAGGCGCTGTGATAGCGCTGCAGCCATTCCTCCGCCTGGTTCGGCGCGCCGGCGGCGATGGCAGCAAGTGGCTCGAGATACGCGGCTTCGCTGTTGCCGTTCGCGTCCGTGCGGGCGCGGGCGCGCAGCCCGTCCGTGGCGATGGCGACCACGTCGCGGGCGATGTCGCGCAGCGTACCGCCGCGCCAGGGCGTATCCAGGCCGGCCCGCGGCACGGCGGTGCGTGCGCCAACCGCGTCCTGCCAGCCGGCGCCGCGCAGCAGGGCCTCGGCCGCGGCCAGTGCCGCGTCGTCATACAGCAGCCCGACCCAGAGCGCTGACTGCGCCAGCATCATGTCTGGCCGGCCGGCATCGGCGCCGCGCATTTCCAGGAACCGCTTCAGCCGCACGTCGGTGAACGCCGTCGTCAGATGGTCGGCGAAGTCGCCCAGGGTGGGGGTGATGCCCGCCAGGACCGGAATGCGCCCGGCGATGAAGTCGGTAAACCGCTGCCCCGCAACGTCGATGTAGCCGCCGTTCCGGTAGACAAAGTACATCGGCACTTCTTCGATCAGCCACGCCGCATAGCGTTCGAAGCTGAACCCATCCTCCAGCATCACCGGCGGAATCCCGGACCGCTGGTTATCCGTGTCGGTCCAGACCTGTGCGCGATACGACTGGAAGCCGTTCGGCTTGCCTTCAGTGAAGGGGGAATTCGCGAACAGCGCCGTCGCCAGCGGCTGCAGCAGCAGCGAAACGCGCAGTTTCCGCCGCATATCGGATTCCGACGCAAAGTCCAGATTGACCTGCACCGTGCAGGTCCGCGTCATCATGTCCAGCCCGAGGCTGCCGACCAGCGGCATATACCGTTGCATGATCGCGTAGCGGCCCTTCGGCATCCAGGGCATCGCCGCGCGGGTGGCCAGCGGATGGAAGCCCAACGGCGCAAAGCCCAGGCGCAATGGCGCCGCCACGGCCCGGACCTGGTCGAGATGCGTCGCCAGTTCCCGCTTCGTTTCGTGCAACGTCGTCAGCGGGGCGCCGGACAGCTCCAACTGGCCCGCCGGCTCCAGCGAGACCGATGCGGCGCCCTGTTTAAGCCCGATGATGTTGTCACCATCCAGGATCGGCGCGCCGCCGAAGTCGACCAGACCGCGCAGCAGATCACGGATCGAGCCGGGCTGGCCATCCGCGGGCAGATAAGGCGGTGTCAGCAGATCATCATGCCGAAAGCCAAATTTTTCGTGTTCCGTACCGATACGCCACGCCTCGGGCGGCTTGCAGCCCGCGGCCAGGTACTCGGCCATCTGGCGGACCGACGTCAGCGGCGTGTCGTCGGCGTCTCCTGGATTGGACATTGGGTTCCCAAGACATATCGGTTGCGCCGCTGGGAACGGCGGGGTGCGTTGGCTGGCCGACGGTCGGAAGGCCGGCACCCTTACTCTCAGTTCAAGCGTACTAGCCACATTACCCGGCTTGCAACAAGGCCAGGCCGACGATGGCGGCGGTTTCCGCCCGCAGGATGCGCGGACCCAGCGACACCGGCGCGATGCAGCCGGCCCGCGCCAGGATCGCGCGATCACGCGGCCCAAATCCGCCTTCCGGGCCGACCAGCAAGGCCGCCGGGCCGGCGTCGTGGCGGGACATGGGGCGGGGCAGGGCGGGTGCCGCATCGCGCTCCAGTGCGGCATACAACGTGCGGTCGGCGGGCCAGCACGCCAGCACATCCTCCAGCTTGCGGGCCGGGTGCAGCACCGGGACGGTCAGCCGCTCACTCTGTTCGGCGGCCTCGATGGCGATGGCGCGCAGCCGGTCCGCGTTGATCCGCGCCGCGTTGG
>DAICYU010000542.1 GCA_027311485.1 Acetobacteraceae bacterium | reverse complement strand
CACCCTACCAAGTAACGAACATAATCCCCACCGCCGCCGCCATCGCCAGGGTGCAGCCCCAGCCCAGCGCCCACAGCCCGCGCGGCAGGGTGAATTGCCCCATCACCTTCGGTGACATCGCCATGATCATCATCACCACCATCAGCGGCACCGCCACCACGCCATTGATCACCGCCGCCCAGAACAGCGCCCGCACCGGGTCCAGCCCGATAAAATTGATGCCGATCCCGATCACCGTGGACACCACGATCGTGCCGTAGAACGCCCGCGCATCCAGCGGCAGCCGGCTCAGCCCGGTCGGCCAGTCCAGCGCCTCCCCCAGCGCATAGGCGCAGGAACCCGCCAGCACCGGGATCGCCAGCAGCCCGATGCCGATGATCCCGGCGGCGAACACCACGAACGTCACCGGGCCGGCGATCGGCCGCAGCGCCTCGGCCGCCTGCGCCGAGGTCTGGATCTCGGTCACCCCGTGCGCATGCAGCGTCGCGGCGGTGGTGATGATGATGAACAGGCTGATCAGGTTGGAGTATCCCATCCCCACCCAGGTATCCAGGCGGATACGCCCGATCTGCGCCGGCGCCTGGTTCGGCGCGTCACGCAGCGGACGCGCCTGCGGGTCGATGCGCTCATCCTCGGCTTCCTGGGATGACTGCCAGAAGAAGCAGTACGGCGTGATCGTCGTGCCCAGCACCGCGACGATGGCCACCACATAGTCGGTGCGCAGGCTGAACGTCGGGATCAGCGTGTCCAGCGCCACCCGCCCCCATGGCACGCGCACGACCATCGCGGTGGCGACATAGGCCAGCAGGAAGGCGGAACTCCATTTCAGCAGCACAACGTAGCGTTCGTAGCGGGAGAATACTTCCAGCGCGGTGCAGAAGATGCCAAAGCCGACGACGTAAAGCTGGCCTGGACCGCCGATCAGCAGTTTCACCGCATCGCCCATCGCGCCCAGGTCGGCGCCCAGGTTGATGATGTTGGCCACCAGCAGCAGCGCGACGATCACCCGCAGCAGCGCCTTCGAGTAATGGCTGCGGATGTTGCCGGCGATGCCCTGGCCGGTGACCCGGCCGATGCGGGCGCTGATTTCCTGAATGCCTGCCATCAGCGGGAAGGTGAACAGCATCACCCAGCACATGGATGTGCCGAACTGTGCCCCGGCCTGCGAATAGGTGGCGATGCCGCTGGGGTCGTCGTCCGATGCGCCGGTGATCAGGCCAGGGCCGAGCAGCGCCCAGATGCCGCGGCGGGGCGGTGTCCGCGGCGCACGGTGAAGCGCTATCCGCTCGGCCAGCGTGCGCCGCATCGGATGCCCATGCCTGGTGGGATGGTCTGGTCGGCGGCGCATCGGTTCCTGCCTCGGGCGTCGATCGGGACTGCGGACTATCACGGATGTAAGCGATACGGCACACACGTGTCGGAAACAGGCGAGGGATTTTCACATGAGGCCAGCCCGCAGCGAGGGTGCCGTGCGCGTTCAGGCGATCCTGGGCGCGCGGTTCCGGGTGCTGGAATTTGACCAGAGCACGCACACCTCGGCCGAGGCTGCCGCCGCGATCGGGTGCGAGGTGGCGCGGATCGCCAAATCGCTGATCTTCCGCGCCGCCGAGGACGGGCCGGTGCTGGTGGTGGCATCGGGCACGAACCGGGTGGATGAAAGGAAGCTGGCGGCGCGAATCGGCCAGAAGATCAGCCGGGCGGACCCGGCGTTCGTGCTGCGGCACACCGGGTTTGCCGTCGGCGGGGTGCCCCCGGTCGGGCACCAGACCGCACCCGTGACGGTGCTGGACCAGGATTTGCGGCAATACGAGACGATCTGGGCCGCGGCGGGATCAGCCAATGCAGTGTTTGAACTGACTCCGGACGATCTGGCCGCGCTGACCGGGGCCGCGTTTGCCGATGTGGCCAAAGCCTGATTTGGCGAACCTGATTGGGCACGGCCCGAACTGGTCCGGACTCCCATGCCAAAAGGGCGGCGGCTTTTGAGTGAAGCAGTTGGTGCGGGTGGTCGGACTCGAACCGACAAGGGGTTGCCCCCGGCAAATTTTGAGTCTGCTGCGGTTACCATTTCGCCACACCCGCACACAGCAACCGTGGCAATTATGGCCCGTCCCCGCCGGCGTGTCGAGACGGTTCCGCACAACGGCTATGGCACTCAGGCGGTCCTTCGCGATTGGCTGTCGGCGGCTACCACACCAGCGTGACGCCGTACGGAACGAAGCGCGCGTCACTGGTGGCGATTGCCATGCCCTCCAGCAGACCCTGCGCAACGATCATGCGGTCGAACGGGTCGCGATGATGAAAGGGCAATCCCGCGGCGTGCAGGGCGTGATCGAGCGAGATTGCCAGTTCCTTGAAGCCGTGCAGTCGAACCACCGCGGCCACGTCAGCGGCGATTGCAGCAAAGCCGCGACGCCGACGTGCTGTTCCGCACGCCCCAGCCGCGGCAGGATCGCCCAACAACAAACAGGAGGCAACGATGCCAACCCGCTATCTCGACGTCCCCGGCTGCACCCTGGCCTGGTCCCTGACCGACCTGACGCCGCCATGGGCCGCCGATCCGGCAACGATCGTCATGCATCATGGCATCGGCGCCAACCGGCACATCTTCGACGGCTGGCTGCCGGCGCTGATCCACACCCACCGCATCCTGCGCTTCGACATGCGCGGCCATGGCGAATCGGGCCGTCCGGACCCGGATGCCGCGCTGGACATGGACCGGCTGGCCGACGACCTGTTCGCCGTCATGGACGCAGCCGGCCTGCAACAGGCGCATCTCCTCGGCGAATCCATCGGCGGCACCGTCGTGCTGCACGCCGCCCTTCGCCGGCCAGAGCGTGTGCGCACTGTCACCGTCAGCAACGGCGCCCACCTCGGCGCCTCGATCCAGTCCGTTGCCGGCTGGCGGGACATGATTCGCGACCAGGGCATGGCCGCCTGGTCCGCCTTCATGATGCGCGCCCGCTTCCACCAGGGCGCCCTGTCGCCGGACGCCGCCCACTGGTTCGAGTCGCAGCAGGCCACCGCCTGCCCCGACACCGTGTTGAGCCTGCTGGGCGCCCTGGTCGGCACCGATCTGACCGACCGCCTGCCGGCGCTGCACCGCCCGTTGCTGCTGCTGCACCCCGACGATTCGCCGTTCATCCCGGTGCCGGTGATGGCGGCCCTGCGCGCGCTGGCGCTGGATTCCCGGCTGCACGTCATCGGCCACGCCCGGCACGGCCTGCCCTTCTCACACGCCGGAATCTGCGCCGCCCTGCTGCGCGACTTCATTGCTGAACGCGATGTGTAAC
>DAICYU010000541.1 GCA_027311485.1 Acetobacteraceae bacterium | reverse complement strand
ATGATCGGGTCAACCTGACCCGATCATGATCTGGACCCGGGGAAGCCTGAAGTGAAGGCCGTCAGTTTCCTGCCGGCGGGAGCGACTGGCGCTCCTCCAGCCAAACCGCATGAAGATCGTATTTGTTTGCGAGTTCGGGCAGCGGCTGATTTGCCTGCCCGTCGGCGATCCGGGGGCCGTCCGCCGATACCGTGCGGCCTGTTCGATGAATTCCTGCTGGCTCGTCCCGGTTGGCTCGCCATCACCACCTCCTGGTTCAAGCGAGCCGACTTCGGCGTTACCGCGGCTGACCGCAGACGGCCACGATGATCCGCTACAGCGATGACGGAGTGTGCCTGTTCATGATCACACCCGCGACATGGTGGTGTGCCGGGATTGCTGCCCAGGGCTTACTGCGCCGGGAGCACTGCGCCGGATCGTCGCCCCGGATCGCCACAGGCCCGGAAATCGCCACCGGCCCGGAATATGTATCCGGCTTGTGGGTCCAGGACGGCGGAAGGCGGAAGGATTTGCAATCCAGCACGATCCCGTGTTCAATGTGGAAAAGATCGCAGATTTCGTAACGGCGTCTGGTGAGCCATTCGTCGATATGAAAATATTTTTGCTCGGTGCCGGTTATGGGCCGATTTGCTGATGCATTCTGCCGCGCCGAGGCCTATGTTACCCACCGGTCGGGCTTTTCGCCCCGGGCAAGACCTCGCCGTCGCGTACAATCGCGCTGCTCCAGTTTTATCCGAAATGAGAAGTAAGGAACCCCTGCATAGAGGCAGGGGCTGACCGGAAGTGGAGACCAGCTATGTCTAAAGGCACTGTAAAATGGTTTAACAGCCAGAAGGGGTTCGGCTTCATTCAGCCGGAAGATGGTTCAAAGGATGTGTTTGTTCACATCAGCGCCGTTGAACGGGCGGGCCTTACCAATTTGAACGAAGGCCAGAGCGTCACGTATGACCTCGAGCGCGGACATCAGGGTAAGACCTCGGCCGTAAATCTGCAGGCTGGTTGAAGAGAACGGCGGTGCGTCAGCGCCGCCCCTTTCAAGAGGGAAGCCATGCTGAAACATAAATTCGCCACAGGAGACCGCGTGTTCGCGCTGCCGGATGCATCCAACGCCAATGTGCGCCCCGGTGTTTATACCATCGTCAAGGTCCTGCCCGAAGCCGGCCGTGGTTGCCAATATCGGGTGAAGAATGTGACCGACACGCATGAACGCGTGCTGGATGAGGCTTTGCTGCGGCCAGCGGATGCCTGAACCGCGCACGACGGCAGAAGCCGTCCTGCCAATACCGCTCCCGCCTCGGTTAGCACCGCCGCAGTCGACGGCCCTGTCACCAGTGCAAATCGCTTTTCTTTTTACTCTTATCCCGGGTCCCCGCCCGACATCGCATTGTCACGATGCGATCACAGTGGGCAGCCTGATGCGGCTTGACCTTGTCGCCTGGCACGAAATCGCCGGCAGACGTTCGGGTAATCGCCGCGATATCAGCACGTTTTCACTGACGCCTGCTGCATCGCAGCTGCTGGCAAACCTTCACATCCGGCAAGCGGTACAACTGTAGCCGCGCTCAAACGGCACGCCCGGTCGTGCGGATGCCGCGTGGCCCGGGTCGTGCCCGCTGGTCAGCTGAAACAATACCACAGCACTCTACGCTGATCCCGCGACTACCGCACAATCATAGATGGTAAGGGAGTCACTACGCTGCGGATTGATCCGGCCGCGACGGCGCTTCCTGGGAACGCGAGCGCCCGAGGTTGACAACGCCAGCGGTGCGGGCCGTCCTTGCGAACAACAGGTCGGCGCACGGCTGCGCCGTGACCCGATCCAACGCCATACGCTAGGCTGAAGCAGGGGACGCCTGGCTCACGGCGGCAACTGGCAGTTCTTCGATGTCATCGGCCCAGATGTTCAATGTGCCGGTGACGCTCCGCGGCCTGACGGCAAACAGGCTGGCAGCGATCTGTTCAATCCGGTCACGCCGATCCAGAAAGCGGCGTAACATGTCGCCGGATGCGATGTAGGTGCAACCGCTTATCTCCTGCAACGCGCCGACCGACATCGCGCAGGCAACCGGCGTTCCGCCCACCTCGATCTCGAACAGGACGCGGCTGCCATCCCAACGCGCTTTTGCATCATGCGCCGTTGCCCCATGCGCCTTTGTGGATGACATCGGCTTTCTGGCAATTTTCATGTCTTTGCACTTTCAGATCATGCGCCAACGGAGACACACGCTGTTTCAGGCATCGCCAGCAAGGGAGCGGCACTGCTTCGGCCGGAGAGCACCAAAAAGCGGCACTGCCACTTCGGTCCGGGACCGAATGTCCCGTGATGCACGGCACTCTGGAAATGGGCCATATCCGGGACCATTCAAGGCCGAGCGGCGGCCGGCACCATGGGCGTTCGGGGCGCCGCTGGCCGCTTTAGCCGGTCTGTCGCGGCCCGATCGTGACCACGTGATCTCCCGTGCCGCCGCGATTCACCGTGACCGCATGATCCAAGGGTCCGTGGCCTTGTCCGAAGCCTGGTGCGGACAGCATCGCGGCCCGGACATAGGCCCGCGCACGCATCACCGAGTCCCGCAGTGTCATCCCCTGCGCCAGCCCGGCGGCCACGGCCGAGGCCAACGTGCATCCGGTGCCATGGGTATGCCGCGACTCGATTCTTGCATCCGCGAATACGTCGATCCCGGCGGCGGTGGCCAGCAGATCGGTTACGGTGCTCGATTCCAGGTGGCCGCCCTTCAGCAGCACCGCCGGCACGCCCAGCACCAGCAGGGCGGCGGCGGCAAGGCGCATGTCGGCCTCGGTCGTGATGGCCTGACCGGTCAGAGCCTCGGCTTCCGGGAGGTTCGGCGTCACCACCGCCGCCATCGGCAGCAGCCGCCGGCGCAGGCTGTCAACCGCCTGTGTGGCCAGCAGGGCATGACCACCTTTCGCGACCATGACGGGGTCCAGCACGATCGGCACGCCGGGCGCGTAGTCGGCCAGAGCCTCACACACCGCATCAATGGTGGCGCTGTCGCCCAACATGCCGATCTTGATCACATCGGCACCGATATCCTGCATCACCACGCCGATCTGCTGGCGGATGAAGTCCACCGGCACCGGCAGCACGCCGTGCACGCCCAGCGTGTTCTGCGCCGTCAATGCGGTGATGGCGGAGGCGGCGAAGGCGTCCAGCGCGGTGATGGCCTTGATATCGGCCTGGATCCCTGCCCCACCGCCGGAATCCGATCCGGCGATCACCAATACCCGACCGCGCATCAGATTGCGGCTTCCTGAGGTGCCGCTTCCCGCGACCGGGTGA
>DAICYU010000540.1 GCA_027311485.1 Acetobacteraceae bacterium | reverse complement strand
ATCTGGGGGGCGCCCTGACGCAGATTTACATGGATGCGAAGCGCCCGGCGGATCAGGTGCGAATCGCGTCCGATAACCCCCCGCACAAGCAGATCATTCGGGCACTGGCGTCGGATGAAGGCCGCTTCGCCGACAGCACCAAGACAATCCGCGCGATCATCTACTCCGATCTGGCGGAGAACAGCGACCTTGGCTCGGTCTTTCGGCCGGCCACCGAGCCCTCTGCCTTCGGCCAACGGCTTGGCACCTATCTACGCCGCGGCATTTTCTATGACTACGGGATGGGTGAGGATGTGCAGGGCGATCCGGCCTTTCCGGAAGAGGCACGTTCGTTCTGGACCGCGGCACTCCGGTCGATGGCGGCAACGGTTGCCGGACTGGGCACGGACCTGAACGTGCCGAACACGCTGCCGGTGCACGCCTATGCCTGGCCGGTGACGCTGACCTTCGAGTCGCAACCGCTGGATGGCCGCCTCTCGTTGCTGGTTGGCGAGGACGGGAATCTGGTTGACAGCTGGCTTGGTATTGCCCGGCTCGGGTCGGCCGCGCTGAACGGCACGTTCCGTTGCACAACCGGCGACACGTGCCGCCTGGACAGTGAAACGACCAGCGGCATTGCAACGAATGCTCCGTCCGAGACACTGACCATGCGGGGATCGAAAACGACTCTGCATGGCACGTTGGGCATTCCCGGTCAGAGCACGCGCTTCGGCCTAAAAACTGGCCAATCGGCTGATTAGCGGGTTGCGCTGGACCGTATGCCCGTCCGTGAACGGGCAACTGGCCGCGTGCGCGCGTCAGCCTTGCGCGTCAGGTGACAGGACGATGCAGCTCGACCGGGCGTGGGAGATTTTATCGCACGCTTCCACTGCGGTCTCGCGCGACATACCAGTCATCCGGGCGCGCCACAGCACGGCCTTGCCTTGATGGATCGTCGCGACATAGGGGTGAGCCACGGCCAGTTCCACATGCGCGTGACTCTGTGCCGCTGACAAGGCGACACGCGCCTGTGTCCGGTTCCCATAGGCGCCAATCTGGATCGCCCACTGTCCCGGTGCGGCCGGACCATGGCGCGATGGGGCGGCGTCCGCCGCGTTTGCGGCGTTGATCAGCCGGAATCCGCCACGCATCGCCGTGGTCGGTGGCGGCGCCGGCGGCTCAACCAAGGCAAGCTGCTGACCGTTGGGCGCGGTCCGGCGGGGCGGCTCCGGCAATTGGGCGACCTCAACCGGGACACGTTTCGGCGCACGTCCACCGCCGCCTGGTTTCGCACCGGCAAGCATGATCGGACGGCCATAGCGTTTGCCGGGCGGAATATTCACCGGCAGGGTGTTGTAGGCGAGTTCGTCGGCGGCCGAGCGGCTGTTGGGATAAATGCCGCGCAGGGCGGGACCGATCATTGCAACGTAATGACGTGTTTCCTCGGGCAGCGGCCGGACGTTCGCGAGGTAATCGTCCAGCCGGGCAGGGCCGGCGTTGTAGGCGGCGAGAAAGCCGGGAGAGCCATACAGGTCGTACATCTCCCGCATATAGGCGACGCCAGCCATGATATTGTCGTGGGGGTCAAACGGGTCGTCACCGAGATTGTATCGATCCCGCAGCTCATCATAGGTCTGCGGCATGACCTGCATCAGGCCCATGGCCCCGGCGCCCGACGTGATCAACGACCCATTGCGGAATTCATTGCCACCCGACTCGACATGCATCAGGGCGCGAATCCAGGTATCAGGAATGTCGAAACGGGACGACGCTTCGCGGATGTAAGGGCCCCACGGGTCCTCGGCCGGTCCGGGCGGCTGATAGCTGCGACGGGCGTGGGCGATGTACTGCGCGGACTCCTGAAGGGCATCCTGATGCGGAACGCTTTGACTGCATGCGGCCAGTCCGGCGAGAAGTGCGGCCATGCCTGCGACACGAAGATGGCGGGCTGCACGTCGATCCGGTGCGGTCATGCGAAGGCGTCTCCGTGGCGGCGCTGAAAATAGAAGAGTATTCGGCGGGCATGGCGCCGCCGTTCAGGAAAGCTATGAGGAACGTCTGCTAACCCACTAACCGATCTTCACCTTTCAGGCAAGTCATCTCGGGTAGCGTGTATTTGCGCCGCACGGGGAACAAGCCACGCAAGTTCCTGCCAAACGGAACGGTTTGGCCGCTCGTCGGGCGCTTGCCGGAGCGAAACATCCGATCACGATTCCGGCATTGCGGGTCCCGCAGCGTTTTGTTGTGCGGGCACGCCGAATGGGCTATGCGCCCCGGGATATGAGCAGCTCCGTCACAACGTATGCTCCGGCCGCGGAACTCAATCTGCGCGCGGACATGACGCTCGCCACCCGGAATCGGTGGGCCTTATCCGACTTACGCGGCGGCCTTCGGCTTTGGCGCCTGGCGTGGGCTTTGGGATGGCTGGATATCCGGCTGCGCTACCGTGGTTCCATGCTGGGACCGTTCTGGCTGACGATTTCCACTGGCGTTATGGTGGCCGCGCTCGGCGTGCTTTACTCGGCCCTGTTCAAGATCAACTTGCGGGACTATCTGCCGTTCCTGGCTTTGTCCCAGGTGCTCTGGGGCTTTTTGGCGGCGCTGGTGTCCGAGGGATGTGGCGCGTTCACCGAAGCCGAAGGTGTCATACGGTCAGTGCGTATGCCGTTCTTTGTGTTCGCCATGCGCGTACTGATCCGCAATCTGATCGTTCTGGGTCACAATATTCTTGTGATCGTCGTCGTCTTTGCCGTGTTCTCCATGTGGCCGGGATGGCAGGCGCTGCAGGCGCTGCTGGGCCTTGCTGTCTGGGTCGCTGACGCGTTGGCCACGACGCTGCTGCTGGGCGCATTCTGCGCCCGGTTCCGCGACATCCAACCAATTGTTAACAGCATCATGCAAATCGCCTTCTTCATGACGCCGGTGATCTGGAAGCCGGAACAGCTTGGCCCGGGACTGAACAGGTTGCCTCTGAACCCTTTTTACGACCTGCTGGAAATCGTCAGGGGTCCGATCCTGGGCACTGGAGTCACCGTCGAAACCTGGGTGGGGACAATTATTTATAGTACCGCGTTGTGCGCCGTCTCCTGGGCATTTTTCGTCAAGGCGCGCGGCCGGGTGACGTTCTGGGTGTAAATCATGAGTTCCAATGCGTTGGTTGAGGCGGAGAATGTCTCCGTCCTGTTCCCGCTTTATCACGGCAGTTCGCGGAGCCTGAAAAAGATGGTGGTTGCTGCCGCTTCTGCCCGCCTTGGGCAGGACCAGCAGCAGAGGGTGGTCGTGCGCGCCCTGCGTGACATAAACCTGCGGCTGACCAGCGGCG
>DAICYU010000053.1 GCA_027311485.1 Acetobacteraceae bacterium | reverse complement strand
TTCCGCGGCTCCTTCAGCCTGCAGGCAAAGGGCGACGGCCCGGTGTCCATGCTGCTGGCCGATTGCAGCGATGCTGGCGCCCTGCGCGGTTACGCCCGCGCCGAACCCGAACGCCTGGACGCGCTGCTGCAAACCGACCCCTCGCCCGCCGCCGATGCGCTGCTGGGCGGCGGCTACCTGGCCTTCACGGTCGATCAGGGCCCGGACCAGAATCGGCACCAGGGCATTGTCACGATCGAGGGTGGATCGCTCGCCAGCATGGCGCTCCATTACTTCGACACCAGTGAGCAATTGCGCTGCAACGTCCACCTCGCCTGCGAGCAGACCGAGGCAGGCTGGCGGGCCGGTGCGCTGATTCTGGAAAAGGTTGCCGGCGCCGGCGGGATCGACCCCGAGCTTGACGCCGAAGCGCAGGCTGAAAGCTGGCGCACCGCCGTGGCCCTTGCCGGCACGCTGACCGACCGCGAATTGCTGGACGATGAGCTGCCGGGCGACCGGCTGCTGTTCCGGCTGTTTCACACCGAGGGTGTCGCCGTCGACCGCGCGCGCTCATTGTCCTTCGGCTGTCGCTGCTCCCGCGCGCGGCTGGCGGGCATCCTGGAGGGCTTCTGCACCGACGATCTCGATCACATGGTCGTCGATAACGATATCGTCATGACCTGCGAGTTCTGCAATTATGATTTCCGTTTCCCGCGCCAGGATGTTCACGGTCGCCCGAACGACACTGGTGGGAACTGACGCATCCATGGCCGGCCGACGCGGTCGCGCTTTCTTTGACAGGAACCCGCATGCCTCGCTTTGCCTTGTCTCGCCGTTCGGCCCTGCTGATGCCGCTTCTTCTCGCCGCATGCGGCGACTATGAGGATGCGCAGAGCTTTGCGCCGCTGCGCTACAACTACCTGCCGCCCATCGAACTGAACGTGGCCTCGATCGAGGTCGAGCAGCGCTTCGTCCCGGCCGGCGTGCCCCCCGATGTCAGCAACCAGGACCCGGTGCCGCCGATCGACGCGCTGAAGGCGATGGCGAACGACCGGCTGATGGCGTTCGGGACCCAGAACAAGGCGGTGTTCGCGATCCTGAACGCGTCCCTGACGAAGCAGGGCGACGTGATCGCCGGCACCTTCGAGGTTGCCCTGACCATCCTCGACAACTCAGGCGCCCGGCTCGGCTTTGCGACCGCGCAGGTGCACAGTGACCACACCGGTTCAATCGACAGCTTGCGCGCAACGCTGTACGACATGACCAAGTCGATGATGTCCGACATGAACGTGGAGTTCGAATATCAGGTCCGGCGGAACCTGAAACAGTTCCTGACCTCGGCCACCGCGCCGGACATGCCCGTGCAGCAGCAGCCGCTGGATCAGTCCTCCGGCACGACGCCGCCCGCCGACAACCCCGCGCCGGGATCGGCGCCTTATACGACGCCCGCGCCGGGATTGGCGCCCTATGCGACGCCCGCGCCAGGATCGGCGCCCTATGCGACGCCCGCGCCAGGATCGGCGCCCTGAGCATAACCCAACCAGCGCCGGGATCGGCGCCATAGGCGCCATCCGCCGCAATATCACCGCGGCGCAGGTGCCATCAGCTCAGTCGAACACCGGGCGGCGGAGCGGGGCCGCCTCCAGGTCAGGCGGCGCAACGGCTACGGTGTCGGCGGTGATCAAGGCCGGCGCCGCCGCGGCATCGGCAAACAGGCGGCTGGTGTTCACGTCATCGCCGGCGGCCAGCGCCATGACCGCGCGATCAATGTCCTGCAGCAGGGTCCGCCCGTCCTGCGCCAGCCGGTCCACCGCGGCCGCCTGATCCTGCAGCGCCGCCTGTGCCTTCGCGACGGCGTCCTGCACCAGCGCCCGGCCCAGGCGGGACGCAGCCCGGCGGAGACGCTGGCGCAATGGCGGAAAGAACAGGCCGGCCAAGGTCTGTCCGAGAATCAGCAGGACCGAGACCAGCAGCAGCACCGTCAGGAACAAACTGCCGGGCGCATAGGTGCCGGCTACGAAGTCGTTGCCGGCCCGCCACAGCGCGGTCAGCAGCACGGCCATGATCAGCGTTTCCATGCCGTAGAGGCAGGCGATGCCGATCATCCGGCGCGCGGTCACCCGGTTTGCCTTGGCGGCAAGGTCCATCGCGATGTCCAGCGGCAGCAGCGCGAGTTGCCGCTCCAGTTGCCCGAACCCGGTGTCCCATGCCGGACCGACCGGTCCCAGCGCCAATCCCTGCGCGGCGGCGTCGCCCGCGGCCTGTTCGGCGGTCGCGGACAAGGCGGCGGCATGCCGCGCACCGAACGCGGTGTCACCGCCGCGATCAAGCTGGCGTCCACCATCGGGCGGCGCGGCCCGGACCGCCAGCGCCGCGATCCCTGCCCTGGCCGACCCGGCGGCCGATGCGATGCGGTTCCAGGCGCGTGTCCACATCCCCAGCAATCCGGGCGTGACCGGACGAATGCCATCCTCGATCCCGCTCGTCTCCAGCAGCAACGCCTCGGCCACGATGCCCTGCTCCGCCAGGACCCCACGCCGAGCGATCCGGTCCGTGAGGGACGGTAGCAGCGGATGGGACGAGAGCGGAGTGGGCAGCGCCGCCTCGATGCCGGCGGCCAGCCGGCCCCAGGCCGAACGCAGGCGGCGATGGCGGATCAGGGTCGCGGTGGACTGGCTGATGCCGGCCTCCAGCCAGGCACGCAGCGCGGACAGGTCATTCTCGATTCCGCCGGCCTCCATTCCGCCCGCTTCAGTCCCATCCGGGTCCGGCAGGGACGACACCCGAAACACCAGGGCGTCGTGAAAGCCTTCCCGCATCAGCACATCGCGAAAATCATGCTCGATCGCGGCGCGGCGGTCGCTCTGTACACCCAGCGCGGCGCGATCCCATTTGTTCAGCACGAAGCCCATGGCGCGCTGGCCGCGCTGTTCCAGCACCCAGCGAGCGGAGCGCAGGACCTTGTATTTCTCCGGCGATGTCACGAACAGCACCAGGTCGGCGGCGTGAACCAGGCGCGCGGTCAGCTCCCGGTGCTGCAGGCGGACGCTGTCGATGTCCGGTGTGTCGACCAGCACCTTGTGCAGCAGTTCGTCACGAGCATGGCGCACCAGCATGGTGGCCGCCTGATCGCGGCTGGCCAGGGCGTGGCTGTAGGCGAACAGCCGAGCGGGATCGTCCTGTTCGTGCACGTAGAGTACCGCCGCCTGCGTAGCCGCGCCGAAGCCGGGGCGGGAGATTTCGGCACCGGCCAGCGCATTGATCAGGGTGGATTTGCCCACGGCGGTCGGGCCGCACAGCATCACCACCAGCAGCGGGTCATCCTGCTGGTCCAACCGCTCCCCGAAGGAGGCGGCGAGTATCTCATTCAGCTGCGATGCGGCTTCGTCGGTGATCTGCCCGCGTGTCCGCAGTTCGGCGACCCACAGGCCCGCCCGCGCCAGGATCGATGCCGGATCAGCGCCGCTCATGCCAGGCGGTCCGCCGCATGGCGCAGGCGATCGAGGTTCGCCGGCAGTCGGTCGAGCAGCGCCTGCGGCAGGCCAAGCGTGCCGATAGCCGTGAACACCTCCTCACCAATGGCGTGCAACGGGGCGGCGTAAAGGCCGGTGGCGATCGTCCGTGCCTCGGCCCGCAGCTTCTCGACGATCTGGCTGCGGCGCTGGGCGACATAGCCCTCCACGGCAAAATCCGCCGCGGCGCCGGTCGCGCTCATCATCAGGGGGGCGATCACCACCCGGTCCAGCAGGTCGTGGCCGATATGGCCATGGCCGGGGATGGCGAAGCCGACCAGCAGCCCGCCCATCTCGGTGGACAGGCGCACGGTCCGCAACAGGCGTAGCACGCCGGGCCGCTGTTCCAGCGCCTTCAGGATGTCGCGCGCGGCGGAGCGGATTTCCGCATCGGTCTGTTCCATGTGGCGTTCCGTCGCGCGGCGGAAGTCCTCGGCAAGGTCCGCGGCGCGCTGCTGCCACACGACCGCCAGACGGTCCCAGAACGGGTGGTGCCGCGGCGCGCCCCGTTCGGCATCGATCCGGTCGTGGATGGCGCGCAGCAGCGCCCGGTGGGCATGGGCATAGGCGCGCAGTTCCGGCGCCAGATCAGCCTCCCGCACCGTCTCGGTCCGTTCCGAGATGAAGCGCCAGCCGGCCTTGAGCAAATCGGCCGGCAGGCGGCGGATCTTGCGCAGTCCGCGCATGACCTCGCTCAGACCGGGAATTTCGGGGTTCAGCAGGTCCAGCAATTGCACGTTCAGCTTGGTGAAGGGGTCGATGACGGAGTCGCCTGTCAGGTATTCGGATTCGTAGGTCGCGACAAACGCCGCCACGGCGCCGCCGACCGTTTCGGTCCATGCCGCACGGACCGCAAGCTCAGCGCGTGCCGGCTCCAGCACACGGTCGATGCGCTCCGACGCGGCCTGCAAGGCGGCGCGGCCGGCGACGGCGTCGTCCTGCGGTGCCGCGCCGGCCACCGCCGCATCGCGCAGTTCGGCGGCCTCGGGGTGGTCGGCGCCCCACAGGTCAGCCTCCTCGCCTTCGGTCATTGTGCGCAGTGCGACCATGCGAATCGACGGTGCCGGGCGGTTCAGCCGGCGGGAAACGGCGGGGAGGATATCCTCCTCATGCCGGCGCATGACCAGGGCGCGGTCCTTGCGTGGCGTCTTGTTCAGGCAGCCCAGGATCGGAATGCCGGCTTCGGTCAGGTCGAACAGCCACTCGACCAGGTCGTTGACGGCGTATTTTTCCACGCTGGTGACATAGACGATCAGGTCGGCCGCCGTCGCCGTCTCGACCACCGCGGCCAGATAGCGGCCGGACCCGACGGAATCGCAGTCGGGCGAATCCCACAGTGTGATATCGGGCGGCAGGGTGTCCGAGGTGATCGTGGACACCGCGAAGCCATCGAAACCCGATTGTGCCAGCTGCGATGACGGCACCTGCCGGAAGCGATTGAACGCATAGGGGTTCCAGGCAAACAGGGCACCCGGATCGGCGGTGAAGGCATGTGCATGCCGGGTGTGGCCGCCTTCCGGGCTGGTGCCGGCGACCGTGGCGGCGGCCAGGACATTCACCACCGTGCTCTTGCCGACGTTGTTGCCGCCGAAGACGACGATATTCGACGGCCCCTGGCGCCGAAAGACCAGGCGCGCGACGCGGTTGCGCACCAGCGCATCGGCCAGCAGGGTATCGCGGCGGAACCGTTCGGCCCCGTCGGCGCCGCCGAACAGCGTCCAGGCCGCCGAACCGTGGCCGCTGTCGCGCAGCAGCCCGGCCGCCTCGTAGGCATCCCGCACCAACGTCAGATCCGCCACGATGGCGGCGAACAGCGTTTCCAACGCCATCGTGTCCTCACAACGGACCGGACCGGTCCGCACCATGTCATGCTGACCGGCGGCGTGGCCGAACGGTCATTCCAGCAGATATGAGCGGTGACAGCCCCGGCCGCAAATCGCGTTAACGCTTTCTCAATGTTTCTGCCCTAGCCTCCGTGACATGGAGCTGACCGTCTGCATCTGCACGCATGACCGCCCGCGTTATGTCCGTGACTGCCTCGACGGGCTGGGTCGGCAGACGGTGCCGCGCGATCAGTTCAGCATCCTGATTGTCGACAGCGCCTCCCCGCCTGCGGCCGCCGGTCAGATCGCGGCGCTGGCCGAACAGCACGGCGCACGCCTGATCCGGCTGGACCAGCCCGGGGTCAGCCTTGCGCGCAATGCCGGTGCGTGGGCAGCACGCACCCGCTACATCGCCTATATCGACGACGATGCGCTGCCGGCGACCGACTGGATCGCCGCGATTCTGGCAGCCATCGCCCGTCCTGGCCGGCCACCGTCCCTGATCGGCGGGCGCATCCTGCCGAAATGGGAAGCCCCGCTGCCGGCGTGGTGGCCACCCTCCCTGCGCGGTGTGCTTTCGATCATCGAGCATGAGGGCAGCGGCGAATACCGCACCCCGGCGGTGCCGCCGAACCTGGAACCCTATGCGGCCAACATGGTGGTCCATGTCCTGTCATTGCTGGCCGCCGGGGGATTCGGCGGCGCGGTCGGGCGTTACGGCCACTCCCTGCTGTCGGACGAGGAAGTGCAACTCGCCTGGCTGCTGCAGGACGCCGGCTACTCGGTTCGCTACGATTCCAGCATGACGGTCTATCACCAGATCCAGGCCCGCCGGCTGGAGCCGCAATGGTTGCTGTCCCGGCTGTATTGGCAGGGCGCCTCCACCGTGCTCACCCGCCGCTTGCTGCGGCAGCCTGACAGCGTCTGGCGGGAATTGCCGCGGCGGATGGCCGTGCTGATCCTGCTGGGGCCGGCGGCGCTGATACCGCGCCAATCGACCGCGCTGCTGGCCGCGCGGTGGCGCGTCGCCTACGCCGCCGGGTTTGTTCGCACGGCGATTGGATGGAATCCCATCAAGGCCGCCGCGGCGAAGGTAACGCTGCGGGTGGCGGCCTGAGCTCCCCAGCCGCGCAGCGGCGGCCTCACGTCACCAATCGCCCAGCGGCGGCCTCGTGATGCCGCCCAATATGTCCACCGGACCGGCACATCCGATCGAACGCGCTTGCAACCCGGCAATGAGTCCGCCTACCAACTACAACCAATCAATCGACCGGTTCGGTCACCGGCGCCATAGCGGATTGCTGCATTGCCGACGCACGACACCGACCTGCTGACCCGGATACCGTTGTCAGCCCGCACCATCCTGCATGTGGGACTGGGCGACAGCGACATTGCCGCTGCCTATCGCCCGATGAACCCGACCGCGCGGCTGCTCGGCCTGTCATACGGCGATGCGATCGACGCCGACACCGCCCGCGATTTCGACCAGGTCGCCACCGCGGACGGCTCCGGCGGCACCCTACCCTTCGACGTGCCGCACGGGATCGACTGCATCATCTACGATCAGGTGTTGGAGCATCTGGAAGATCCGTGGACGCTGGTTCGCCAGCACGCGGAAGCCCTGGCCCCGAACGGCGTCATTCTGATCCACGGCCGCAACAACGCCCATTGGCGGCTGGCCGATGGCCTGCTGCGGGGTGGCCCGGTGCCGGCGGGCCTGCCCGGACTGGACGTCACCGCGGTTCCGCTGCACCTGGAAGACGCCGGGTTGTTTCCGTTGGAACCGGCTGTCCAGGAAGCCGCCCATGACGAAGCGAACCGGTTCGTCGCCGCCATGGCGCCCAGCCTGATCGCGCTCGGCATCAATCCAGACCATTACCGGCAGCGCTGTATCGGCAGCCATGTCATCTGGCGCGCGTGCAAGGCGCCGGCGCAAAGGTTGTTCATCTCGGGCAGCATGCTGGATCCAGTCGGCGGCGTGTCGCATGTGCGGGTGGTGCATCCGCTGCGGGCGATGAACAGCGATCCGTTCGTCCGCGGTGCCGTCACCGACCGCATCGGCAGGTCGGCGGACGGGGATCCGCCCCACATCTTCGTCCTGCACCGCCCGGCTTTGTTTGGGGAGCGTGGCAAGCGCATCCTGACCGCCCTGTCCGAGGCCGGCTATATGATCGTGACCGAGTTCGATGATCATCCTGACCATTTCGACATGATGCGCGCGGGCGGCGAACTGACCTTCACCGGTGTGCATGCGTTGCAGACCAGCACCGAACCACTGGCCGAGGAACTGCGGAAATACAATCCGGAAGTCGCCGTCTTCCCGAATGCGCTGCTGTCCCTGCCTGCGGTGAAGAATTTCGCAAGTCCCGAGTCCATGACGTTCTTCTTCGGCGCCCTGAACCGGGAAAAGGACTGGGAACCCTACATGCCGGTGATCAATGAGGTCGCCAGCCTCGCCGGGGAACGCCTGAAGTTCCAGGTCGTGCACGACGGCCAGTTCTTCGCCGCGCTGGACACGCCGCACAAGACCTTCACACCGACCTGCAACTACGACACCTATCAGGACCTGCTGGCGGGATCCGAGATTTCGTTCATGCCGCTGGCCGACACACCATTCAACCGCGCCAAGTCGGACCTGAAATTCATCGAAGCCGGATCGCACCGGGTCGCCGCATTGGCCAGTGCGATCGTCTATGAAAACAGCATCGCAGACGGCAAGAACGGCCTGATCTTCCGCGATCCGGTACAGTTGCGGCTGGCGTTGCTGCGTCTTATCGCGCTTCCCGGCCTGGCACGCCGCCTGGCCGAGGAGGCCCGCGCCTATGTCCGGGCGGAGCGGATGATGGCCTACCAGGTGTCCACCCGCATCGCCTGGTATCGCTCATTGCTGGAACGGCGCGACGTGCTTGAACAGGCGCGGCG
The DNA here is from genome assembly GCA_027311485.1 of Acetobacteraceae bacterium. GTDB lineage: Bacteria > Pseudomonadota > Alphaproteobacteria > Acetobacterales > Acetobacteraceae > Rhodopila. The sequence continues at coordinate 5,040 of DAICYU010000053.1, read as the reverse complement.
GATGCGCCTCGCCCGCTACGCCGGCCTCGCCGCATAAAAACTGCCGCAGCCTTCCCGGTCTGCCACGAGACCGCCCGGTGTCACGCCAGCGCGATCACCTCCGCCAATGCGTCAAGCTGCTCGACATGGCGCGCGACGGGATTGAGCAGCAGGTGATTGGCACCCATGGCGATGATCTCCGCCAATCGCGCCCCCACCTGCTCCGGCGTGCCGTGGATGCCTGACGTGTCGGTGCCGGCCGGATTGTGGTACACCTCACCGTACCAACGCTGCAGCTCGGCCCGGGCAACGGCCGGGTTTTCATCGACGGCGATGAAAATACGCTTGGAGATCGGAAACGTCGCCGGATCGCGCCCGGCTTTCTCCAGCGCGTCTCGCAGCATCGGCACCGCCCGGCGGAAATCGTCGGTGGTGGAACCGCCGGCGCCCATCCATCCATCGGCCAGCACGGCGGACCGGCGGATCGCGTCTGGATGGCCGACGCCCATCCAGATGGGCAGCGGCGCCTGCACCGGCCGGATGCCGAGTTTGACATTGTCCACGTGGTAGAAACGGCCATGGTGGGTGACCGGGTCACCGGACCACAGGGCGCGAATCATCTCGATCTGTTCCCGAAACCGGGCGACGCGGGCCTCTGCGGAAACCTGGAACTCAGCGTAGTGCACGGGCCGCCCGATGCCCACGCCCATGATTGCCCGGCCGTTACTCACCTGGTCCAGCGTCGCCCATTGGTGCGCCACCATGCGGGGATCATGCACCGGCAGCACCAGCACCGAGGCACCCAGGCCAATGCGGCTGGTCAGCGCCGCGGCATAGGTCAGGATCACCACCGGATCGAAGGACGTTACGTGGTCCAGCGTGTTCTCGGTCACCCACAGGTCGCGGAATCCCAGCGCCTCTGCCCGAATCGCGACCCGCTGCACCGCATCCATTCCGATTGCATCCGGCCCGATCGCATCCGGGGAGCGGTGCGGCAGCGACATCCCGAACGGGATCAGGTCCTTCAGTGCCATCAGACCTGCTCGATGATTTCCATCTGCGCGCCGTCAGGTGCCGCGACGAAGGCGACGCGGTTGCCGCTGCTGCCGATCAGTTCCTCAAGCACCTTCACGCCGTTGCCGCGCAGGCGCTCCAGCGTGCCGGGATAGTCGTCCGTGGTGACTGCCAGATGCTCAAGGCCGAGATGCTGCTCATGATTCTGGGTGGTCATGATCTCGGTGATGTTCATCTGCAGCCCGTGCAGGTCGATCTGCACGCCGGTTCCGGCCATGGCGGCTTTCATTTTGGCACCGAAATTATCGATGTAATACTGCGCGGTCGCCTTCGGATCGCGGGTCTTGTGATGCACATGCTGGACGGCGATGGCCATGATCGTTTCCTTGCTGTCGGTGCCGGGGGGACACATCCGACACGATCGGGATCAGCTTGGCAACTCGCCGGCGGCCCGGGCACGCTCCCGCAGGTCGAACTTCTGGATCTTGCCGGTGGATGTCTTGGGCAGCGGCCCGAAGCTGACGTGGCGAGGACATTTGTAGTGCGCCAGATGCTGGCGGCACCAGGCGATGATCGCCTCGGGCGTCACCGCATCGGCATCCGGCTTCAGCATGACGAAGGCCTGGGGCGTTTCGCCCCACTTGGCGTCTGGACGGGCGACGACGGCCGCTTCCATGACAGCGGGGTGCTTGTAGATGACCTCCTCGACTTCCAGGGACGAGATGTTTTCACCGCCGGAGATGATGATGTCCTTGGCGCGGTCCTTGATCTCCACATAGCCGTCGGGGTGCATCACCGCGAGGTCGCCGGAATGGAACCACCCGCCCGCGAACGCCTCCTGCGTCGCATCTGGATTTTTCAGGTAGCCCTTCATCACCGTATTGCCGCGCAGCATCAGTTCGCCCATCGACACGCCATCCGCGGGCATCGGCGCCAGCGTCGAGGGATGCAGCACGGCGGCTTCCTCGATCATCGGCGTGTTGACCCCCTGACGGGCCATGAAGGCGGCTTTCTCCTCGATCGGCAGGTCGCTCAGGCCGGGTTGCCAGAGGCAGACGGTGGACGGGCCATATGTCTCGGTCAGCCCGTATAGATGCGTGACGGCAAAGCCCAGTGCCTCCATCTGGGTAATGACGGTGGACGGCGGCGCGGCACCGCCGGTGGCGATGGCGACAATCTGGCTGAACGGGCGGCGCACCGACACCGGCGCGTGGATCAACATCGACAGCACGACCGGGGCGCCGCACATGTGGGTGACGCCGTGTTCGGCAATCGCGGCGAAGATCAGCGCCGGCTCCACCCGGCGCAGGCACACATGCGTGCCGCCGGCCAGTGTCACCGCCCAGGTGTATGTCCAGCCGTTGCAGTGGAACATCGGCAACGTCCATAGATAGACGCTGTCCGGCCGCAGCCCGAACGTCAGGGCATTGGCGCAGGCGTTCAGGTAGGCGCCGCGATGATGCGCCACCACGCCCTTCGGATTGCCCGTGGTGCCGGAAGTATAGTTCAGCGCAATCGCCTGCCACTCATCATCGGGCAGCAGCACCGGATGGGCGGGATCGCCCCCTTCCAGGAAGGTTTCGTATTCGACCGCGCCGATCCGCGGCCCGCCGGCGTCGTCGATATCGACCACGAGCAGCGTCAGGCCTTCCAGCGCGGGGCGCATCACGCCGGCGAACTCGGTGTCCGTCAGCACCACCTTGGATTCCGAATGGCGCAGGATGAACCCGATCGCCGCGGCGTCCAGGCGGATGTTGATGGAGCACAGCACCGCGCCCAGCATCGGCACGGCGTAGTGCGCCTCCAGCATCTGCGGCGTGTTGGGCGCCATGATCGCGACGGTATCGCCCTTGCCTACACCGGCTTGTGCCAGGGCCGATGCCAGCCGGCGGGCGCGCTGCAGGAACTGCGCATAGGTAAATCGGCGCTCCCCATGGATGACCGCGACGCGGTTGGGCCAGATGCGGGCGGCGCGGGTCAGGAACGACACCGGTGACAGCGGCACGTAATTCGCGGGGGTGCGGTCAAGGTTCTGCTCGAAGATCGACATGCCGGTTTCCTCTCTGTTGTGTCCCCTCGCCTTCTCCCCTGGGGCCGCGTTGCTGGACCGTCCGGCGAAGCTATGGCACGTCCGGGCCTGTTGCCAATCCAGCAAAGAGGAACGTCATGGCCGAAACCGTCAGGATCACGATCTAGGATTACATCGCGACGGTGGTGATGGACCGCCCCCCGGTGAACGCGCAAAGCAATCAGTTGCGGCAGGAACTGATTGCTTTGCGCGTTCGACAGCTTCACCGACCGCGACGACGTGCGCGTGGCGATCCTGACCGGCTTCGGCAAGATGTTTTCCGCCGGCGCCGACATGAAGGAACGTCCCACCGGTGAGGATGCCGGCGAATATTGGGCGTTCAACCGCCTGGTGCGGGAGATGTTCAACGCCGTCCATGAATGCGCCAAGCTGGTGATCGCCGCGGTGAACGGACCGGCTTTGGGCGCTGGCCTGGCCCTGGCGGCGCAATGCGACATCCTCCTGGCCTCGGACAATGCCGTGTTCGGCATGCCGGAGATCGATGTCGGCCTGGCCGGCGGCGCGACCATGCTGCAGCAACTGTTCGGACACTCCCGCGCCCGGCGCATGTTCTTCACCGGCTGGCGCGTGCCGGCCGAGGAGCTTTACCGCACCGGCGTCATCGAGTGCTGTGTGCCGCTGGAGCAGCTGATGCCGGAGGCGATGAAGATCGCCGCGGAGATCGCGTCGAAAAGCCCCACCGGGATGCGCGCGGCAAAGCATTCGATGAACACCACCATGCACATGCCGCCGCGCGACGCCTATCGTTTCGAGCAGGGCGTCACCGTGATGCTGTCGAAGACCGAGGACGCACGCGAGGCGCGCCAGGCCTTCCTGGAAAAGCGCAAGCCGGTGTTCAAGGGCCGCTGAGCCACGCCGGCCGGGTTGGCAGGCCCGCCAACCCGCCATGCGTGCGAACCGCAACATCCAGGCGCCATGCGCCAGGAAGAATCCCAGGCGCGCGCCGGACTGACGACACTCTCGACAGCGAACGGACGATCCCGTATCCGCCCCACTCTGCGGCCGGGAAGCCGTCTTGAGGCATACGCCGGCCAGGGCGTACCCTCCGGGCAGGCTCGCGCTTCCAGGCCATCATCGATCACTACCAGGAAACAGCAGACATGGACCTGCAACTCCGCGGCAAGACCGCACTCGTCACCGGCGCCAGCATGGGAATTGGCCGAGCGATCGCCAGGATGCTCGCCGCCGAGGGCGTTCGCATCGTCGCCGTCGCTCGGCGTCTTGAGCTGATGGAGGTCATGGCCGATGAGGTCGAAGCCGCGCAGCATCCAAGACCGGTTCTGGTCCAGCAGGATGTCATGGCGGAAGACGCCGCGGCCCGCATCGCCGAGGCGGCCTTCGCCGCTGTCGGCCACATCGACATCCTGGTGAACAACGCCGGCGGCAGCCGCGTGCTGCCGATCGACGCGCCCGAGGAACGGTGGACCGAGGCGATGACGCTGAACTTCACCCGCCCGCGCCAGCTCGCCCATGCCCTGCTGCCGAAGATGATCGAGAACCGCTGGGGACGCATCATCAACATCACCGGCAAGAGTGAGCCGGAGCACCTGAACGCGGCGTTTTCGGCCAAGGCCGGCATCCATGCCTGGGCCAAGGGCCTGTCGCGGGAGGTCGGGCAGTACGGCATCACCGTGAACTCGATCCCGCCGGGCCGGATCATGAGTGAGCAGATCCTGCGCAATTATCCGGAAGACTACCGCAAGCAGTTCGCAGAGGCCGAAATCCCGGTCCGTTACTGGGGTGAACCGGAGGATCTGGCGGTGATGGCGGTCTGGCTGGCCTCCCCGCTGGCCCGGTACGTCACCGGCGCGGTGATCCCGGTCGATGGCGGGCTGCGCCGTTACCAGTTCTGATACCGGCAGGGTACCCGGGGTGGTACCGGCGGCAAACCATACGGTCGCTCCGACAGCCACGCTCGGGCCACTTGCGACCCCGGGCACCCTGGCCGGTTCCCCACT
>DAICYU010000539.1 GCA_027311485.1 Acetobacteraceae bacterium | reverse complement strand
TGGCCAGGGCGGTTGATGTCGTCCGTGTAATTACCCAGGCCGCTGAGGAACCGTACATCCTCCCTGCGGCGGACGGACGCGCCGATACCTTCGAAACCCATGACTGTTGCCTCCCCTTATTTGCGGCTTATTCGGCCGCTTTTGCGTGCATCAGCGGATGGGCGGCGGCAATCGCCTTGACGATGTTGTGGTAACCCGTGCAGCGGCACAGGTTGCCTTCCAGCCCTTCGCGGATTTCCTTCTCGGACAGGCCATCGGGGTGAGCATTCACCAGATCGATCGCCGTCATGACCATCCCGGGCGTGCAGAAGCCGCACTGCAGAGCATGATGTTCACGGAACATCTCCTGCATCGGGTGCAGTGTGCCATCGGCCGCGGCCACCCCCTCGATCGTCGTCACGCTGGCGCCGTCCGCCTGCAGCGCAAGCATCGTGCAGGACTTCACCGACATGCCGTTCACGTGCACCACGCACGCGCCGCACTGGCTGGTGTCGCATCCGACATGGGTGCCGGTCAGGCCGAGCTTCTCTCGGAGCAATTCGACCAGAAGGGTGCGCCCTTCGACTTCCACCGTGTGCTGCTTGCCGTTAACCGTCAGGGCTACCTGAGGCATCGCGCGCTCCCTTTCGTTCAATCCTGTGCCTTGAGACGCCGCGGGCTGGGCCTTTCAGAACCCACGCCCTTGGACGTCTCCTGCCGGCGATTTTGGTCAAACCGAACCGATCCGGTCAAGCGGGGGTCCCGCAGTGACTCTGTCTTGAGACGTTCCACGACGGTATCGCGTCTTCGGTCAGCTTTTCTTGACATTCCTCAACCGACCAGACGCCATCAGCCGCATACGAGTGGCTCGGCCGCTCCAGGCCATGACGCATGACCTGCCAGGAGGATCGGATGCAATCCGGCGCCACCCGCCAGCCAGACCCGGCACAGCCCGGTCCGATGCCGACTGAGGCGCGACAGATCGTCCCCGCGCCCCGCCTGTCAGGCCTGTCTGCCGCCGAAGCGGCCGAACGGCTGCGGGTGGAAGGCCCCAATGAGCTGCCGCGCGCCGGCCGCCGCCAATTCGTCCGCATCCTGCGCGACGTCCTCGGCGAACCGATGTTCAGCCTGCTCCTTGGCGCCGGCCTGATTTATCTGCTGCTCGGCGACACCGTTGAGGCGGTGCTGCTTTTCGCGTTCGCGTCATTGTCCGTCGGTATCGCCGTAATCCAGGAGGCGCGCAGTGAGCGGGTTCTGGATGCGCTGCGCGATCTGACCAGTCCCCGCGCCTTGGTCATTCGCAACAGTGAGCGGCAGCGGATTGCCGGGCGCGAGGTTGTGCGTGGCGATCTTGTGCTGCTGGGGGAGGGCGACCGCGTGCCCGCCGATGCGATCCTGATAGAGGCGCGCGAGTTGCAGACTGATGAATCCCTGCTGACCGGCGAATCGGTCCCTGTCCGCAAGCTCGCGGCCCAATCGGGGGCGGAGTCGCCGACTCATCCGGGCGGCGACGACCTGCCGTATGTGTTCTCCGGCACTCTGGTGGTGCGTGGACAAGGCCTGGCCGAGGTGCGGGCCACCGGTCTCCGCAGCGAAATCGGCCGCATCGGTCAGGCCTTGGGGGAGATCGAGACGACGCCGGCCAACCTGAACCGGCAGACTGCCCGCCTTGTGCGCGTGGCCGCGGGTCTGGGACTGGCCTGCTGCCTGGTGCTTGTTTTGCTTTACGGGCTGCTACGCGGCTCCTGGCTGAATGCGCTCCTGGCCGGGGTCGCGCTGGGCATGTCGATGCTGCCCGAGGAATTTCCCCTGGTGCTGACCGTGTTCATGGTCATGGGGGCGTGGCGGCTGTCGCAGGCCCGGGTCCTCACCCGTCGCGCCGCCGCCATCGAGACGCTGGGCGAGGCCACGGTGCTGTGCACAGATAAGACAGGCACGCTGACCCAGAATCGCATGTCGGTCGCTGCGCTGCATGTTGCCGATGCAACCACGCCCGTGAGCGAGGATGCCGAGCTTGCGCCGCAGCTTCGCGACGTGGCTGTGGTTGCCGCGCTGGCCAGTGCGCCGGAGGCCTTCGATCCGATGGACCGGGCCTTCCAGACGCTCGCCCGGGCGAATGGGCAGGACACCGCAGGTTGGACCCTGCTGCGAGTGTATGGCTTGCAACCCGATCTGCTGGCCGTCACGCAGGTGTGGCGTCCGGCCGCCGGGGCGCCATTGCGGGTTGCGGCAAAAGGGGCACCGGAAGCCATCGCCCAGCTTTGCCGGCTGAACGAAACCGCACGGGAACGCCTGGTGCGTGAGGCCGATCGCCTTGCCGAATCCGGTCTGCGCGTCCTGGCAGTGGCGGAAGCCGCCGCCGAAGACAAACTGCCGGATTCGCCGCACGGGTTCGCGTTCCATCTGCTGGGTCTCGCCGGTCTTGCCGATCCGCTGCGGCCATCGGTGCCTGCCGCCATCGCCGAGTGCCGGGCGGCTGGCATCCGGGTGGCGATGATCACCGGGGACTACGCGGTCACCGCTCGTGCCATTGCCCGGCAGGCCGGGATCGACGCCACGTCGGTGCTGGACGGGCCGACGATCGCCGGCATGTCCGACGCGGCGTTGCAGGCCGCCGTCGCGCAGACCAGCATCTTCGCCCGCATCGTGCCGACGCAGAAATTGCGCATCGTCCGGGCGTTGCAGGCCTCGGGTCAGGTGGTGGCGATGTCGGGTGACGGGGTAAATGACGCACCCTCCCTGAAAGCTGCCGATATCGGCATCGCCATGGGCGGCCGCGGCACCGATGTGGCGCGGGAGGCATCGTCCCTGGTTCTGCTGGACGACGATTTCGGCTCCATTGTGCGGACCGTGCGGCTCGGGCGGCGTATCTACGACAATCTGCGCAAGGCAATGGCCTATATCGTCGCGATCCACGTGCCGATCGCCGGCCTGGCGCTGTTGCCGCTGCTGGCCGGCCTGCCGCTGATCTTCGGCCCGATTCACATCGCCTTTCTGGAAATGGTGATCGACCCGGTTTGCTCGATGGTATTCGAAGCCGAAAAGGAGGAGGCCGATATCATGCGCCGGCCGCCGCGGGCGGTTGGCAGCAAGCTGTTCTCGACCTCGCTTGTCACCTGGAGCCTGCTGCAAGGCTTAACCGCCTTCCTCGTGCTCGCCGCGCTTTATGTCTTCACCCTGCGCAACGGTGTACCCGAGGCTGATGCGCGGGCCCTGACCTTCGTGTCGCTGGTGCTTGTGGATCTGGGGCTTGTGCTGGTGAATCGGAGCTTCGGCAGTTCCCTGCGTGACCTGATGGGCCAGCGCAATGGTGCCCTGGTCTGGGTT
>DAICYU010000538.1 GCA_027311485.1 Acetobacteraceae bacterium | reverse complement strand
CCAGATCAGCAGATCGTTTTCATTCCAATGATATGTATAGCGAAAGCGTTGCTCCAACTGGTGTCGAAACAGATAATCGAGCATGTCGTTACTGTTGCTCTCGGATAGCTCATTGATCCGGAAGGCATATCCTTCATTGCAATAAAGGACCTTCTGGCCCGTGATCGGATGGGTCAAGAACAGCGGATGCACGGCAGGCGGCCGGCGCCTGCGCTGCTCCTCGGTCATCGGTGGCCGATTGCTGTTCCGGTGCTGGCGCATATGTTCCCAGAACTTCTCGAAGTCGTGGGTGACGGTCATCTCCTCCAGCTGCGCTTTGATCGCACCGGGCAATGCTGCATAGGCCGCATGCATATTGGCGAACTCGGTACCGCCGAGGGGCTTGCCGTCCCGCCGCGGAATGCGGATGCCATATAGCACATTCACGAAGCCCATCACGTCGCGGTAGGACATGTCGGTGTGCCAGTCCTGACCCGCATCCGGAAGGCCGATATAGACACCATTCTCCTTGATGTTCGACAGGATGCCGACCTCCGGGAAGGGCCGAGCGGGATCCACGACGCTGATCGGGCTACCCTGGATGTCGCCAAACCGTTCCGAAAACCGTTTGACGTCGCCGATATCCAGTTGCTGATCCGGAAAGCGCAGCACACCGTATTTGCCCAGCGCCAGCAGAATGCGGCCGAAATCGAGTTCCGATACCGGCCGGGAAAGATCGATGCCCTGCACGGTGGCGCCGAGGGTCTCCCCGGTCGGTTCAATCGTCAGCATGGGTCGTCCCCTGATTTCATCGTCAGCAGCGCATCCGCGACAGTCAGTCCTGACCCGTCGGCGTGCAGGATGATCGGGTTGAGCTCGAATTCCGCCACCTGCTCCCGCAAGGTCAGGGCGGCGCGGGACAGCGCGGCGATCAGCGCGGCCACCGGGGTCAGATCAATCGGCGGTGCGCCGCGGAACCCGTCCAGCAGCCTCGCGGACCGCAGGCAGCGGATCAGGCGTACCGCTTCCGCTTCGTCGATCGGTGCAGGCGCATGCACGACATCACCGAACAACTCGACCGTGGTGCCACCGAACCCCAGCATCATGATCGGTCCAAACGTCACGTCATTGACCATGCCGACGACCATCTCATGGCCCTTCGGCGCCATTTTCTGCACCAGCACGCCATCGAGCCTCGCGTCCAGCCTGTGCCGCGCCACGTCGCCTATCATCCCCGCGTAAGCCATGGCCACCGCGCCGGCATCCGCCAGGTGGAGACGCACGCCACCAGCCTCGGTCTTGTGCGGCAGATCCGGTGATTGGACTTTCAACGCAACCGGGAACCCGAGGCGCGCGGCGACCGCGGCGGCTTCGTCCGCCGAATGCACCAGCGCTTCCGCTGCCTCGGGCAGCCAGGCCGCCAGCACCTGCTTCGCCAGATATTCCGGCACAATCCGCGGCAAGCCGGGATACAGGCGACCGGACACCGGCTCAAAAGGCTCCGGCAAGGGCCGGCCTAGTGCATCCGCGTAGTCGGCCAGACGCGCCATGGATATGCCGACATCCCGCAGGTCATCGTTGACGAACAGCCCGCAACCGGCAGCATTCGCCCGCCCGAACTCAGACGGGGCGGTATAGCTCCAGATCGTCATCGGCTTGCCGCAGCTTTCCGCCACCGCCCGGATCCGGTCTGCGTCCAGCGGGGCACGGGTCGTGCTGGCCAAGGAGGTGACCAGGACCAGCATGTCGATCTCATCTGAACGCGCGAGTGTTTCCATCGCCGTCATCATGGCTGGCCAGGTGTTCGATCCCTGCGCGGTGACATCGACGGGATTGGCCGAGGCACCGTAGGACGGCATGACCGGCCGCAAGGCAGCCTGGATGTCCACCGACAGGCTGGGAACCATCAGCCCCTGCCCCGACAGCGTATCGGCCATCCAGGCGCCGCCGCCGCCAGACACGGTGATGATCCCGACGCGGCGTCCCTTCGGCAGCGGGCAGGTCAGCATCAGGCCAGCGATGGCAACGGCTTCGTCGGCATCCTCGGCCTCAATCACACCATAGCGCTGAAAGATGGCGCGGTACGCAGTGTGGGACCCGGACAGCGATGCGGTGTGCGATGCCGCAGCACGGGTGCCGGCGTCGGAGCGGCCAACCTTGATGGCAATAATGGGTTTGCCGAGACGTCGTGCCTTTTCCAGGGCGGCGACGAAAGCCGGGCCGTTGCGGACGGCCTCACAGAACAGCATCACCGCATGGGTGTGTGCGTCCTCAACCATGTAGTCGAGGAAGTCCGCCATGGTCAGGTCGGCTTCGTTACCAGTGGAAATCACGTAGCTGAAGCCGATGCCGGCGGCCTTGCCGCGATTGAACAACGCGAAACCGATACCGCCGGATTGTGCGATGACGCCTACCCGCCGCGGAGAGATCAGGGTTCGGCCGCCATCGTCCTTGGTTTCCACCGTCGGGCTGAACGTGGTGGCGACCCGGCCAAGTGCGTTGTAGTAGCCTTCGCAATTCGGCCCGCAGGCGCGGATGCCGGTCCGATGCGTGACCGCCAGCAGCTCCGCCTGCATGTCACCGGCCGCGCCGCCTTCCTCGGCGAAACCGGAGCTGATGATCAGCGTGTTTTTCACCCCGGCGCGGGCACATTCATCCACCGCCGCGGCCACGCCCGCGGCGGGTATCGCGACCAGGGCCAAATCGATGTTTCCACCCGCCGCGCCGATCGAGGCGTAGCACGGCAATCCGTCGATCTGGGTATAGCTGGGGTTGATCGGCAGGATGCGGCCGGGAAACCCGTTTTCCCGGAGTTGGTGCAGCAGCCGCCCACGGATACGGTTCAGGTCAGGCGACGCGCCCAGGACGGCGATCGATTCGGGCCAGAAAAAACTGTGCAGCCTGTGCAGGGTCATTGGTTTGCACCAGCCAGAATGCGGCGGCATGACGCGCCTTTGTCCGGATGCGCGTTTGTCAGTCGGCTGGCGGACCCATCCCGCGGGGTCGGAGACGCCGGCTCCGTCGCCTGGCCGCAGCGCCCCGGCAGATCCTGTGCGAATGCGAAATTCATCAATCCTGGCCCCGTTTCCGTCCTTTCCTGGATTGTTCACCCAGCGGGCACATGGGGCAAGAGCGGCGGCCGGTGCCGACGGGCGCCAAACCGGCTTATCAGCGACGCAGGCGCAGATAGGCGGTGTTTCGGCACCGCTGGCGTGTTCCGCCGATCCGTCGGGCGGACGACATCAGGCCGCCCACGGCGCCTTTGGCAATAGATCAGAGGGTAGCTCGATGGGGGGTTGAAGCCGACAAGCTGAACGCTTCGCCCCCGT
>DAICYU010000537.1 GCA_027311485.1 Acetobacteraceae bacterium | reverse complement strand
GCGGGTCCGTGTCTTGGAAGTCAACGCCAGGGTCAGGATCGGCGCGTCGGCCGGGGTCACCTTTCAATAGACGGGCGGGTACGGCAGGTTGGGTGGCAGCGTGCCGGCGGCGGCGTTGATCGCCGCCTGTACATCCTGAGCGGCCGAATCCATCGACCGGTCCAGCCCGAAAGTCAGGGTGATCTGGCTGGTGCCGGCAGCGCTTTCCGATGTCATCATCACCAGGCCGGGGATTTGCCCGAACTGGCGCTCCAGCGATGCGGTGATCAGCGTCTCGGTGGTATCGGGGCTGGCTCCGGGAAGCTGGGTAACCACCTGGATGGTGGGAAAATCGACCTCGGGCAACGCGGCGACGGGCAGTGCGCGGTATCCCAGCAGGCCCGCCAGCAGGATGGCGACGGCAAGCAGCCACGTCGCAATCGGGCGCGCAATGAACGGCGCCGATATGTTCATGCCCTCAATTTCCCCTTCACCGACCCGTTTGGCCTACCGTTTGGCCGACCCCTTTAACCTACCGGCTTGGCTTAGCCTGGGCCGGGCTGCTGCCGCCCGGTTCCCGGCGCCGTCGGCTCCGCCGGACGGGCCGGCGCGCTGGATGGCGCGGCGATGCTGACAATCGTGCCATCGGCAAGGCGGGAGGCGCCGTCGGTCACCACGGTTTCCCCGGCCTTCAGGCCGGAGGTCACGATGGCGACATGCTCATCCTGGTAGCCGACCGTGATTTCCCGCCGTTGCGCCTTTTTGTCCAGGCCGATGACAAACAGGTAGGAACCGCCCGGCCCGCGCTGGACCACCGACGGCGGCACCGTCACCGCGTCGTGCGCCGTGCCGGTCTGCAGCCGCACGGTGACAAAGCCGCCCGGCCACAGCAGGTGCTGCGTGTTGGGGAAGGTCGCCTTCAGCTTGAGCGTGCCTGTGTTCGGATCGACCTGGTTGTCCAGCACCGTCAGGCTGCCGGTATCCAGCACGGTGCTGGTGTCACCCTGGGCCAGCGCCAGCGCGGTGGGGGTGCCGGCCTGCATGGCGCGGGCCACCGCCGGCAGCGCCTGCTGCGGCAGGGTGAAGATCACCGCAATCGGCTGCAACTGGGTGATCACCACCAGGCCGGTGGCATCCGTGGCGTGCACGATGTTGCCGGGATCCACCAGCCTGATGCCGGTGCGCCCGTCGATCGGCGCGGTGATCGTGGTATAACTGAGTTCGGTGCGCGCATTGTCGATCTGCGCCTGGTCCTGCCGTACCTGCGCTTCGAACTGCGCAACCTGGGCCTTGGCGGTGTCGGCCTGCTGGGCGGATGTGTAGTTGTTCGCCACCAGCTTCTGGTAGCGGGCCAGGTCCAGCCTGGCGTTGGCAAGCTGCGCCTCATCCTGCGCCTTCTTGGCGACGGCGCTGTCCAGCGCGGCCTGGTAGATGCGCGGATCGATCTGCGCCAGCACCTCGCCTTTGTGAACCGTCTGGCCTTCGGTGAAGTCAACGGCAATCAGCGGGCCGTCGACCATCGCCTTGATGGTGACGGTATAGAATGCCTGCACCGTGCCCAGCCCGTCCTGGTAGATCGGCACATCCTTTGCCACCGCTGGTACGGTCATCACCGGAACGGTCGCGCTGGCATCCACGCCGGCCTTTTTTGACGGCGGCCGAGCGGCGGGGAAGAACCAGACCGCCCAGATGATCGCGGCGACAGCCAGTGCGCACAGCACGGCGGAGCCCAGCCCGAACCGCCGGGATCGGCCCTTGGTCCTCACCGCGTCCCGCGTCAGGGCGTCCATACACGTCGGCCTTTCACTGCCTTGTCATGATATCGGCGCGCTTTGCCACGCCGCCAGGGCATCATCGCAGGTTTCCGCCCACCGGCAGAGCCACGCCGCCGGGCAGCAAGCCTGGCGTCAGCCCGGGGAACTGCGCCTCGATCGGTCCACCCGGTATCGTCCAGCCGCCGCCCAGCGCCTTGTAGAGATTGAGCAGCGCTTGCGCACGCGCCAAGCGGACCTGCACCAGCGTGTCCTCGTCACCGAACAGGGTCGCCTCGGCCGTCAGCACGGTGGTGACATCGACCGTGCCCGCCTCCAGCTGCGCCCGGGCGATGGTCGCTGCCCGCGACGCCTTGGCAACGGCGTCGCGTTGCAGCGTCTCCTGTTGCGTGGCGTAGCGCCAGGCGGTCATGGCGGTGTCCACATCAGTGAAGGCCTGCACCACCGCCTTGCGGTAGTCCGCCAGCAATTCGTCGTAGCGTCCCTTTGCCAGATCGAGCTCACCGCGCAGCGTGCCGCCGTCGAAGATCGGCTGCGCCAGGGCCGCCGCCGCGCTTGCCAGCGCGGTGCCCGGCGTGATCAGCCGATTGAGCGCCGCGGCCTGGTACGCGGCGGTGCCGGTCAGGCTGATGCTGGGGAAGAACGCGGCGCGCGCCACCTTGACGTTGAAGTTCTGCGCCAGCAGTTGCGCCTCGGCCGCGGCGATATCGGGTCGGCGGGCCAGCAGCTCCGACGGCAGCCCAGGCGTGACCGGCGGCAGGTCGAGCGCGGTCAGCGTGCCCGGCCGGACGGTGATGCGCTCCGGCGGTTCGCCCACCAGGATGCCGAGCGCGATCAGTTGCTGTTCACGCTGGCTCTGGAAATTCGGGATCGTGGCCCGCACCCCCGCCACCAGCGCTTCCTGCTGGGACACATCCAGGGCATTGGCGGTCCCGGCGGCGAACCGGCCCTGGATGACCGCCAGCGTCGACTCCGCCGCCGCCAGGTTGTTCCGCGCCACGGCCAGCCGGTCGGCGAAGGAGAGCGCGGTGAACCACGTCGTCGCGACATTGCTCACCACCGTCAACGCGACGGTCTGCTGGTCGAAGCGGCTGAACATCGCCGAGGCGATGGCGGACTGGCGGGTGGCTAGGTTGCGGCCCCAGAAATCCAGTTCATAGGCCGCCGACAGGCCGGTGCTGTACTGATGGAAATCGAAGCTGGCATTGGCGCCGCCCCGCTGGAAGCCGGTACCGCCGCTGAACGCGCCGATGCCTTCATGCTGCCACCCGGCATTGCCGGTGCCGCTGAGGCCGGGCAGCAGCGCCGCGCCGGAGATGCGCACCTGCGCATCGGCCTGGCGCACCCGGGCAATCGCCGCCGCGATGTCAAAATTCCGCGTTCTCGCCTGTTCGATCAGTTGCGTCAGGTCGGGCGAGTGAAACCCCTGCCACCAGTCGGCCGACGGCCACGCGGCGGCGGCGCTGTCCGCGGTCGCGCGGTAGGCGGACGGGATGTCGAGCGGCGGACGCTGATAATCCGGCCCCAGGTCGCAACCGGCCAGCAGGAGCGGAACCAGGGCTGGAACGCAAGC
>DAICYU010000536.1 GCA_027311485.1 Acetobacteraceae bacterium | reverse complement strand
AGCCGACGGCGAAGGCCTCGGCTTCGGGGCTCTTCAGGTCCACCGCGACGTTCGGATCGAATTCGGTGATGGTCCAAAGCCGGTTTTCCCCGGCCGCGCCGATCGCCGTCGCGCCGCCGATCAGGTGGACCAGGTAGGTGTCGAAGCGTACATTCAGCCCATCATCGACCGCGGCCTTGATCAGCAGGTTCAGGTCGCGATTGTAGTTGCCGGTGATAACCGATTGCGCACCCGAGGCGCGTATTTTCGCCACGTACGACGAAAAGTCCTGCACCTTGCCGAACGGCATCAGTTCGTCGCCGACGATCTTCACATCGGGCCGGAGCTTCTCCAGGTATTTACGCGTGTCATGCTGCACCGATTGGCCGAACAGATAGTCCTGGTTCAGCAGATAGACTTTCGTCACATCCTTCGGCAGCGACTTGATCCGGGCCGCGGCCCGCATTTCCACGCTGCCGGTGAAGCGGAAATGCCAGAAGTCGCATTTTTCATTGGTCAATTCTGTCGCAAGCGCGCCGCAGTTCAAATACAGGATGCGATTGTCCGGGTTGCGGGCATTGTTTTTCGCCACGCCGTCGATCAACGCCGCACCGACATTCGACCCGGTGCACTGTGCAACGAACGGAATGTTCTGGTCGGTGGCCTTTTTCAGCGCGATCAGTGCCTCGGCCGGTTGCAGCTTGTCGTCGAACGGCACCAGTTCGAACTTCTTGCCCAGGGCGCCGCCCTCGGCGTTCACACGTTGCAGAATGTATTGGAATACCTTCAGGAATTCATCACCGCCCGAGGCGAACGGGCCGGAGAACGGATCAATGTATGCCACCTTGATCGTATCCTCGGCGCGCGCGGGCGCGGTGCCCCAGGCAACCAGAACAGCGCCGAGAACCGCGCCGAAACGTCGGATTCCACCAATCATGTTCCCCCCTAGGAGCCCTTTTTTCGGGCTTGCAATCGTTACTCGAAGCCTAGGCTCGGGTGTCCCGGCTCGTCAATTGCGGGCAGCGGCGTGCGCCTTGCCGGGATGCATCCGGGCCAGCTTCGCAACGGCGGACACGCCGTGACAGTTGGGGGTATGACATGATGCTGGCCGGACACATCCGTCCGATGATCGGTCCGGCCAGAGGGATGGGTGCGGCATTCAGCCGCGCCGTTGCCGGCGGCCGACCCGATGACGCGGCCGACCTGATGACGCGATTAGCGCATCGGCCTTCGCAGGGGCCGGTTGACCGGCCAGGCCAGCCCGCTGCGTCAGCCGAAACCCGGGCGAAACCCGGGCTGACCGCGATCAGCTCACTTGGTCTTGTAATGGCGGTGGCAGGTGCCGCACGACTCACCCAGGGTTTTGGTATCCGCCGCCACGGCTGCGGAATCGCCGGCCTTCGCCGCGTCCGCAAGCTTCAGAGCCGCGTCCTGCATAGCCGTCGCCGCCTTTTCAAAGCCGGCGCGGTCGGACCAAATGGCAGGCTTGGCCTTGGTATTTTCGCCCGTGTCGCTGCCGGCCGGGAACACGACCGGGATCGTCTTGCCCCAGCGCGCCAATGCCTTCGCCGGCTCCGCCAGCGGCTTCACATCACCGTTGGCCTTCACCACCGTCTTGATAAACGCGAAATTGCCGTTGGCCAGATCCATGCCGACCTGGCGGATGGCAATGGGATCAAGCCCGTCCGCCCGTGCCATGTTTGGCAGAGCCATCCCTGTCATGGCCAGCAGGCCGATGGCGCACAGCGTAATCTTACTTGTCATCTGTTCAGACCTCTCCGCTCTATGTCGATTATCATCATGCCGCTTCAGGAAGTCGCTTCTGGTCGCGGCAATGATACCAAACCGCTACAATGGCATTAGCAGATGACACCATGTCCGGACAGACCACCCCGGCAAGCCAAAAAGGACCTTCATGACGGCCATACATTCCCTCGCCGTATTCTGCGGATCACGCGTCGGCGTAAATCCTGTTTATGCCGAAGCCGGCCGCATGCTGGGCACCGGCATGGCGGCGGCGGGTGTCCGTCTGGTTTATGGCGGGGGTCGCATCGGGATCATGGGTGTGGTTGCCGACGCCGTCCTGAACGCCGGCGGCACCGTGCTGGGCGTCATCCCCGAATTTCTGACGCAATATGAAGTGGCGCACCAGAACGTTACGCAGATGGTGATGACTGACAGCATGCACAGCCGCAAACAGCAACTGTATGAGCAGTCCGACGCCTTCCTGATCATGCCCGGCGGTCTCGGCACGTTCGACGAGGCGTTCGAAATCATCACATGGCGGCAACTTCGCCTGCACGACAAGCCCATCCTGCTCTGTGACG
This sequence comes from Acetobacteraceae bacterium, assembly GCA_027311485.1. Taxonomy (GTDB): domain Bacteria; phylum Pseudomonadota; class Alphaproteobacteria; order Acetobacterales; family Acetobacteraceae; genus Rhodopila. The sequence continues at coordinate 1,018 of DAICYU010000536.1, read as the reverse complement.
TCGCCGGCTGGGCTCGGCCGCTGGTGGCAACAATCGAACACGCCATCGACCAAGGCTTCGCCGCCCCCACCTGCCGCAACCTGTTCGAGGTGGTAGACGGCGTGCCGGCGGTGCTCGAGCGGTTGAAGACGCTGGAGCCTGGCGCGGGAGGACCAGCCAGCCGGCTGTAAACACCATCTGGACATAAGGATATGTTTATGTCATTGGGTGCTGTATGGAGCACCTGCTGGCCAGCCTGCGCGCCGCCGCCGAACCTACCCGCCTGCGCCTGCTCGCGCTGGCGGGTAGGGGCGCCTTCTGCGTCATGGAATTTGTTGAGATCCTCGGCCAGTCGCAGCCGCGCCTGTCACGGCACCTGAAGCTGCTATGCGAATGCGGCCTGCTCGACCGGGTGCGGGAAGGTGCGAATGTCTGGTTCGCCCTGCCAACCGGTGATGCCGGTTCGCTCGCCCGCGAACTGGTCGCTCGTCTGCCGGCCGGCGATCCGGTCCTGGAGGCTGACCGGCGGCAAGCTGCCCGCGTGCTGGCTGAACGGGCCCGCGTCGCTTCGGAAAGCTTCCGCGCCAAGGGTGCCGACTGGGACGAAATGCGCGCGCTGGAGCTCCCGGCCCAGGCGGTCGAGGATGCGCTGCTGGCGCTGTTCCCTGTCGCCCGGGAAGGCCGGCTGCTGGATATCGGCACCGGCACCGGGCGGGTGCTGGAACTGCTTGCCCCCCGTGTGCAGCAGGCGCTGGGGATCGATGCGTCAAAGGCGATGCTGGCATTGGCCCGGTCCCGCCTGTCCGGCCCGGACTTCGCCCATTGCGCGGTACGGCAGGCCGACATGTACCGCCTGCCGCTGGCCGACGGCTCGTTCGACACAGTGGTGCTGCAAATGGTGCTGCATCACGCCGAGGAACCCGCCAACGTCATCGCCGAGGCCACGCGCGTGCTTGCCCCCGCCGGCCGGCTGCTGGTCATCGACCTGGCGGAACACAGCCATACCGATCTGACGCACAAGCTGGCGCATCGCTGGCAA
>DAICYU010000535.1 GCA_027311485.1 Acetobacteraceae bacterium | reverse complement strand
CAGTCTCCTTCTGGCTGTCCAGGCCGACGATGGCGAAGAATGTGATCTCCCACCCCAGCATCTGCGGGTCGGTATCGGCGTGGTAGCCGCGGATGACTCCGGCTTCCTCCAGCGCGCGAACGCGGCGCAGGCATGGTGGCGCGGATATGCCCGCACGCTTGGACAGGTCAACATTCGTGATCCGGCCATTTTCCTGCAATGTGGCCAGAATGCGGCGATCGATCGCATCGAGCACGATCGGGGTCTCGGGGGTAACCGTTTTCATGCAGGTGCTCGGTGGACGCTTCCAGGTCGCAAGGTCGCCGATCTTATGGCGTGCGTTACGTAGCGGGAAGGTCAAACTTCAGGGTTTGTCAAACTGCGGCGACGTCATCTTTGTCTTTCCGCCTCCCCAACCCCGGTTACGCTGTTTCAGCCCTTTCCTTTCCGGGTCGGCCCCGCCACCCTGTGCCGCATGCGCAAGACTTTTCGATTCCTCGGCCGCGGCCTGGCCATCGCAGGCGCCCTGATCCTGCTGCTGGTGGGGTTGGGTGCCGGCGCCATCTGGCTGACCCTGCCCGGAAGCTCCCGCGTGTTGCAGATACCCGGCCTGTCGGCCCCGGTGGATATCACATACGACGCCGACTGGGTTCCGCGCATCCATGCGGCATCCGCGCTGGATGCCGCCACGGCGCTTGGCTTCGTGCATGCCCGCGACCGGATGTTCCAGATGGAGCTGATGCGGCGGGCCGCCAGCGGGCGGTTGTCGGAAATTGCCGGGCCGGCGACCCTGGGCATTGATCGGCTGATGCGCACGCTGGGCGTGCGCCAGCATGCGGTGGCTGACCTTGCTACCCTGCCCCCGGACACATGGGCGATGCTGGAGGCTTATGCGCGGGGCGTGAACGCCTGGATCTCCCTCAAAGGTCGGTTTGCGGCGCCTGAATTCCTGGCGCTAGGTGCGCCGGAGCCGTGGGAACCGACCGACAGCCTGCTGTGGGCCAAGACGATGGGCCTCTGGCTGTCGATGAACTGGCACCAGGAGCTGGCTCGGCTGTCCCTGTCCGACAAGGTGTCGGCCGCCATGCTGAACCAGCTTTGGCCGCCGCAGGCGGCGACGCCGAGCCCGGATGCGATGGCAACGCCGCTGACGCGGTTCGCGGATGCTGCGGCGCGCCTGCTATCCGTACTGCCACGCTTCCCGGCATCGTTCACCATGCCGCAGACCGCATCCAACGAATGGGCGGTCGATGGCCGGCATACCGCGACCGGTGCGCCCTTGCTGGCCGATGATCCGCATCTGCAGTTCAGTTTCCCGGGCATCTGGTACCTGGCGCGGATCGACACGCCCGGCGGCGTGCTGGCCGGCGCGACCGCACCAGGGGTTCCCTTCCTGGTGCTCGGGCACAACAGCAAGATTGCCTGGACCTTCACCACCACCGGTGCGGATGTGCAGGACATCTTCGTCGAGAAGCCGGCCGGTATGGGTCAATACCAGACTCCCGATGGTCCCAAGCCATTCATGCTGCGTGAGGAGCGGATCAGCGTCCGTGGCGAGCCTGACCAGATGCTGGTCGTGCGGGAAACCCGCCACGGCCCGGTGATCAGCGACCTGGACAATCCCTCCGGCCCGATCCTGGCCGTGTCGATGGGAAACCTGCAGCCAAAGGACACCGCCGCCGCCGGGTTGCTGGCGCTGAACCAGGCGGGGTCAGTGAAGGAAGCCGGGGTCGCTGCGGCCGAGATCACGTCGCCGGTGCAGAACATGCTGGTTGCCGATGCGAAGACGATCGGGCTGTTCGTCACCGGCCGGGTGCCGATCCGCAAGGCCGGCGATGGTGCGGCACCGGCACCGGGGGACGGCTCGCACGATTGGGTCGGCTGGGCGTCGGGCGAGCAACTTCCGCATATCGTCTCGCCGGCGAGTGGACGGCTGGTCAATGCGAATGAGCCGGTGTGGCCGCCCGACTTTCCTGTCTTCATGGGACGGGACACGTTCGGCGACTGGCGGGCAGCCCGGATCCGCGACATGCTGGCAAAATCCGACCGGCATACCGTCGCCGACTTCGCGGCGATGCAGATGGATGTTGTCGATGGCTTCGCCCGCAAGATCCTGCCGACCTTGCTGGCGGTTCCAGGCGTCACCGGCAAACCCGCCGATGCACTGGCGTTGCTGCGCGGCTGGGATGGCGCCGCGGTGATGGACAGCCCCGCGCCGCTGATTTTCAACGCCTGGATGGAAGCGTTCCAAACCGCCGTGCTGCACGCGCAGGGGCTGCAGCACGGCCTGGGCGCGCCGCCGGCGGACTTCCTGTCCTTCGTTCTGTCCCCGGCGGGGGCGCATTGGTGCGGCGGCGATTGCACCCCCCTGCTGCGGGATTCACTTGGTGCAGCGGTCACGACCTTGAGCGAGCGGTTCGGGGATGACCCCAAAGCCTGGCGCTGGGGCGATGCGCATCATGCCATCTTCGCCCATCCCCTGCTGCGCCATATCCCCGTCATCGGCTCGTTCGCGACAATCAGCATTCCCAGCCCGGGCGATAATGAGACGGTTGATCGCGGCGGTACGGATGCGGCGCTGAACTCAGTGCACGGCGCGTCTTTTCGCGGCGTCTATGACCTTGCGGATCTCGATCGCAGTGTCTTCATGATGGCACCCGGCCAGTCGGGAAATCTGTTCAGCGCGCATGCAAGAGATTTTGTCACGCGCTGGCGGGACGGTGCTACGATCACTTTAGGGCCGGTCGCGGCCAGCATCAGCGGAACAGTTCGCCTGACACCATGAGCTACGGCAACACCTACCTGGATGACCTATTCCTGACCGAAGGCGTGATGGCTCGGCGCTGCGCCGCCTGGGTGATCGACCTCGTCCTGGTGGCGATCCTGGTCTGGGTACTGTGGTGGTTGCTGGCACTTTTGGGCGTGCTGACGCTTGGGCTTGGCTTCGGCGCCATGGCCATCCTGCCTGCGGTGCCATTCTGCTATCATTTCCTGTCGCTGATGGGCTACGCGACCGCCACCCCCGGCCAGCAAATGCTGGGTCTGACGGTCAGACGCAACGATGATCTGGGTCCGCCCACCGCGCTCCAGGCATTGGTGACGGTGCTGATGTACTATCTGACGCTGGCGACATCCGGGCTGCTGCTTGTCGTGGCGCTGTTCACCGTACGCCATCGTACGTTACACGACCTTGTGAGTGGTCTTGTTGTCGTGCGGGTGCGAGCGATGGAAGCGTTGACCGCGCCGGGGGGAAACTGGAACATGCGAGACGGATCGTCCTCGCTATGACCTACAAGCCACCTCGTCGGCCGCAATTCTTCTACACCACGGCTCCCCTGCCCTGTCCCTATCTGGCAGGCCGAACT
>DAICYU010000534.1 GCA_027311485.1 Acetobacteraceae bacterium | reverse complement strand
TGGCCGGAATCCGTGACTTTGCGCAGGGCACCCAGCCGCTGGCGGCGCTGGTGCGGGAGGTTGCCTTGCCGGTGACCGAGGCCGTGATGCTGAACGGGCAGGGCCGCCACCTGGCCGCCCTGGAACGCATGCGCCCGGTGCTGGGGGAGATGTGGCGGATGGGCGGCAGCCACGCGCAGCAGGACGTGCTGGAGCAGGTGTTCCTCGATTCCGCGCTGAAGGGCGGGCCGCCCGCCGATGTGCGTATGCTGATGCAGCGCGCCGCCGGCCGTCATCCGCTGCCGCCCGAGCGCCGGCGCGGCTATGCCATGGCGGTCGCGCTGCTCTAGCCTCGCGGCGCCTGCATCAATGGCGGACCAGCCTCCCGCGGGCTGACACAAAACATCTGTCTTGACGGGATGTTACGGTCACTTCATCACTCCGCCGCCCCGGTCCAGGGGCGTGCAGGAGAGGAATGGAATGGCTTACGGGATTTCACGCCGCGCACTCGGCGGCTCGGTTGTCGCGGGATTGGGCACGTTTGGTATCCTGCGGTTCGCCCGTGGCGAGGCGCCGATCAAGCTCCGTTGCTCGTTGGACACGGCGCCGTCGCACGTCCGTAACGTCTCCATCGTCGATTACCTGAAGAAGGTCGAGGCCGCGACGGGCGGCAAGGTCACCGGTGAGGTGTTTCATTCCGGCCAGCTCTACGCCGACCTGAACGTCGGCAAGGCGCTGCTGCAGGGGCAGGTCGACATGGCGGCGCCCGGCGCCTGGACGCAGACCGGGATCGTGCCGGATTGCGATTTCTGCCAGTTGCCGGTGTTCTACGGCCAGAAGATCGACGTGACCCACCACGCCGCCGACGGCAAGGCCGGGGCGCATGTGGCACAGCAGATCGAGCGCAAGCTGCGCGTCCGGATCCTGGGGCCGTGGATCGATCTGGGCTTCCAGAACTGGTATACCACGAAGAAGCCGATCCACACCCTGGCCGACCTGAAGGGGCTGAAGATCCGCAGCCCGGGCGGCGCCGGCATCAGCTGGCGCATCGCCTTCATCGGCGGCATCCCCAACACCACCGCATGGCCGAATGTCCCGCTGGCCCTGTCGCAGGGCACCTTCGACGGCTTCGTGTCCACCAACGAAAGCTGTGCCTCGGCGAAGCTGTGGGAAGCCGGCGTCCGCTATTCCTATCAGGACCATCAGTATGTCGGCATGTACATGCCGATGATCAGCCAGGCCGCCTGGGGCAAGATCCCGGCCGACATCCAGAAGCAGATGGTCGACCTGTGGGCCGCCAATATCGGCACCTACCGGGCCAACGCCTATGCGTCGCAGGAACAGGCGCGCAAGACCATGGCCGATAACGGCGTCACCTTCGTCGATCCGTCCGAGCAGGTGCTGGCCGATACGCGCAAGGCCATGCAGGGCGACGTCGCGACGCTGATCAAGGATGCGAAGCTCTCGCCCGAGGTCGTCAAGTTGTCCGAAGACTCGGTCAACGGCAACGCCTGACAATGGCAATCCGCCCTGACACGATCTGGGACAAGATCGAGCGCACGCTGGTCGGCGTCCTCGGCGCGCTCGCCATGATCATCGGCCTGGTGCAGGTGGTGGGGCGGTATTTCTTCCCCGCCTACGCGATCTCCTGGGCCGAGGAGGTCATCGTCTACCTCGTCGTGTGGGCCGTGATGATCATCTCCAGCCAGTTGGTCCGCACCGACGGCCATGTGCGGCCCGACCTGGTGCTGCGCTTGGTGCCGCCGGGCGGGCAGCGCTGGCTGGAGGTGCTGAACTGCCTGGTGGCACTGGCGTTCTGCGTCGGCATGGTCTGGTACGGCTACCAGATCGTCGATACCAGCATGCTGCTGGACGAACGCAGCTCCAGCGACCTGCAGTTCCCGATGTGGATCTACTACAGCAGCCTGCCCGCCGGCGGCCTGCTGATGACCGTGCGCTACCTGATCCGCCTGTACCGCTACCTGTTCCATTTCGATCCCGCCACCATGACGGTGGGTCACATTCCAAGCCACGAGCTGCCGACCAACCTCGGCACCGACGCTGGCGCGGTGGCCGAGCACTGAGATGTATTGGTTTGTTTTTCTGGGATTGTTTTTCGGCCTGCTGGCGTGCGGCATGCCGATCTTCCTGGTGCTGGGGGCCTGCGCGGCTGTCCTGTACATGGTGTCCGGCCAGCCGCTGATCGGCGTGGCGCAGGTGGTCATCGATCACCTGAACTCCTCGACCCTGATGTCGCTGCCGCTGTTCGTCATGGCGGCGGCGTTCATGCGCCAGGGCGGTGTCGCCAAGGCGCTGGTGGATGTCTCAGCCGCCTGGCTGGGCGGCATTCGCGGCTCCCTGGGCCTGGTGACCGTGGTGGCCTGCACCCTGTTCGCGGCCATCTGCGGATCTTCGGTCGCGACCGCGCTGGCGATGGGCACGATCCTGCTGCCGGCGATGATCGAGAAGGGGTATCCGCGATCCTTCGCCCTGGGCGTGATCGGCGCATCCGGCACCATCGGTATCGTTATCCCGCCCAGCCTGGCGCTGATCCTGTACGGCATCGTCGCCGAACAGTCGGTGCCGCGGCTGTTCCTGGCCGGCATCCTGCCCGGCCTGCTGCAGGCCGCCGCCTTCTTCGCCTGGGTCTGGTACGACGCTCGGCGGCGCAACTTCCCGGTTGAGCCATCGCTGCCGTTCGCCGAACGGCTACGCGTCACCGTGCGCGCGCTGCCCGCCCTGTCAGTGCCGATCGTGGTTCTGGTGGGCATCTACGGCGGCATCGTCACCGTCACCGAGGCCGCCGCGCTGGCCGCCAGCGTCGCGCTGATCGTCAGCCTGGTCTTCTACAAGGGGTTCCGCGTCACCCAGACCCTGTCGGTCATCGCTGATGCGTTGCGCAGTGCCGGCACCATCATGCTGATCGTCGCGACGGCGCTGGCGTTCGGCCACTGGATGACGGAATCCGGTGTGCCGGCGCAGTTGGTGACCTGGACTCTGCACCACAACTTGCCGACGTGGGAGTTTCTGCTTGCAATCAACATACTGCTTTTGGTTTTGGGATGCTTCCTGGAAGTTGTAGCGGCATTGTTGTTGGTGCTACCTATACTAGCGCCCGCGCTGATCCCACTGGGTGTTGATCCGGTCCACTTCTCGATCATTTTCACCCACAACATGGAAATCGCCCTGATCCATCCGCCGGTCGGGCTCAATCTCTATGTGTTGTCGACGATTTCAACCGCGCCAATCGGCGAAGTCATCCGTGGGATCCTGCCGTTCCTGGTGCTTTTGATCATCGTGCTGATGATCATCACCTATGTGCCGGCACTGACGATGTGGCTGCCCGCACTTGTATATGGAAAGTAAT
>DAICYU010000533.1 GCA_027311485.1 Acetobacteraceae bacterium | reverse complement strand
CCGCGTCCGGCTTGAGGAACTTTCATGCGATGGCGTGCTGATTTCGACGCCGGCCGGATCGACCGCCTACAACCTGTCGGCGCATGGCCCTATCGTGCCGCTGTCGGCGAATCTGCTGCCGCTGACGCCGATCAGTGCATTTCGGCCGCGGCGCTGGCGCGGCGCTTTGCTGCCCAGCGGCGCCGATGTGCTGTTCGAGGTGCTGGAAGCCGATAAGCGCCCCACCGCGGCGGTGGCGGATTTCACCGAGGTGCGCGACGTGATCTCGGTTGCTGTCAGTGAGGATCGTTCGGTTGCGGTCACCCTGCTGTTCGACCCGGACCAGGGCCTGTCGGAGCGCATCATCGCCGAGCAGTTCACTGTCTGAGTCCGAAGACCGGTCCACGGGCCGGCTGGTTGAAAAGAGGAGCATCCTGATGTCCACCGCCTTGTCTGCCCCGTTGCCCACCGCCCGGCCCGAGGAAGTCGGCCTGTACCAACCGGCGCTCGACCGCCTGTCGGCGGCGTTGAACGACCGGATTGCCAGCGGTCACATTCCCGGGGCGGTCGCCCTCGTCGCGCGGCACGGCAAGGTGGCCTATCATCAGGCGTTCGGCCGGCTGGACCCGGCCACCGGCGCACCGATGGGCACCGACGCCATCTTCCGCATCTATTCAATGACCAAGGCCATCGTCTCGGTCGCCGTGATGATGCTGTGGGAGGAAGGCCGCCTGCTGCTGTCCGACCCGATCGGCAAGTACATCCCGGCCTTTGCCGATACCACCGTCGGCGTAGTCAGCGGCGACGCCATCACGCGCACTGCGGCGATCAACCCGATCACGGTGCAGGACCTGCTGCGCCATACCTCCGGCCTGACCTATGAGTTCCGCGGCACGACGGCGATCCACAAGGCCTACACCGAAGCCCGCACCGCTCGGCTGAAGCAGACCAACGCCGAGCAGGCGGAGACGCTGGCGGCGCTGCCGTTGCTGTATCAGCCGGGGACGCGCTGGGAGTACAGCCGGTCCACCGATGTGCTGGGCCGGCTGGTCGAGGTGATCTCCGGCCAGACGCTCGGCGCCTTCCTGAAGGATCGCATCCTGACCCCGCTGGGCATGACCGATAGCGGCTTCGGCGTGCCCGACGCCCAGCAATCCCGCATCGCCGAAGCCTTCGCCAAGGACCCGGAGGGCGGCGCCGACGTGGCGCTGCTGGACGTGCGCCGCCCGGCGCTGTTCGAGTCCGGCGGTGGCGGCATGGTCGCGACCGCGATGGACTACGCCCGCTTCATGGCGATGCTGATGGGCAACGGCCGCCTGGGCGAAGCGCGGCTGCTGGGCCGCAAGACGGTCGAGCTGATGACATCCGATCACCTCGGCGGCATGCCTTCCACGCCCGATCTGCTGCCGCCCGGACACGGTTTCGGCCTTGGCTTCGCGGTGCGCCTGCAGGCCGGCATGTCCCCCTTCCCCGGGTCGGTTGGCAGCTACTACTGGGGTGGCGCAGCCGGCACGACCTTCTGGGTTGACCCGGTCGAGCGGCTGTTCGCGGTGCTGATGATCCAGGCGCCGGTGCAGCGGGAACACTACCGGGTGCTGTTCCGCGACCTGGTGTACGCCGCCGTCGCCGACTGACCGTTCACCGGTCGGCACGCCGGTCATGACCGGCGCATACGGCCGGCTGCGGTGCCGCCGGATGCCAGGCTGCTGAATCGGCGGGCCAATTGATACGGTTCTTGTTGTGTGACTCGCCCCGGAGTGCCTAGGAACGCGCCGTGCCCAGGCGATCGCCCGGGCTTGCTAACCCGAAACCGGAGATGCGCCATGAACCACCGGGCACTTGCTTGCCTGCTTGCCGCCGGACTGCTTGCGGCCTGCTCGTCCAACGACACAACCGGCTCGACCAACGGGTCGGGCGGCACAGCGGCCGGGTATGGCGCGGGCGGTCCCGGTGGCGTCGGCGGCGCAGGGGGCGCCGGTGGGGCCGGCCGGGCGACGCCGGGCAGTGAGGAGGATCTGGTCCAGTCGGTGGGGGACCGGATTTTCTTCAATACGGACAGCAGTTCGCTGTCGCCGCAGGCGATGGCGACCCTGGACCGTCAGGCGGCGTGGCTGCAGCAATATCCGCAGGTCAATGTCTGGGTGGCCGGCAACTGTGATGAACGCGGCACCGAGGAATACAACCTCGCGCTGGGCCAGCGCCGCGCCAACGCCGACCGGGAATACCTGGTCGCCCACGGCATCGCGCGGACCCGGATCGAGACGATCAGCTACGGCAAGTCGCGACCGATCGATGCCGCCTCCACGCCGCAGGCCTGGGCACAGAACCGCAACGCCATCACCTCGGTGCGTTGAGGCTGCACGCCGACGTGAATTTTTTCGCGGACGGTTAACCTTCCGCTAACCCTTGCAGCCGATGATCCCCTCGTTTCCAGAGGGGATCCGTATGCTTCGGGTCGTTGGGCAAATCATTGCGGATCGGGCACCGGGCTTCGCCGGGTTGGCGTGCCTGGTGTGCTTTCTTGCCGCCAGTACGGCGATCCGGTTGCTTGCTCGCCACCCGCATGACGACGGCCGGCAGAATGCCCTGCGGCTGACCGGGGCTGTCTTCGCGTTCGGCGCCGGCACCTGGGCGACTCATTTCATCGGCCTGATGGCGTTCCATACCGGGATTCCGTTCGGCTTCGATGTGAACCTGTGCGCACTGTCGCTGGGGCTGGTGCTGGCCACAACGGCGATCGGCTTCGCACCGGGCGCGCATGACCGGCCGTCGATCGTTGTCCTGAAGGGGCTGGTGCTGACCGCGGGCATCGCCGCCATGCATGTGACGGGTATGCGGGCGTTGTTGCTGCCGGGCCGGTTGTACTACCAGCCGGCGGATGTCGCGGCGTCCGTCAGCCTGGGCCTGGTGCTTGTCACAACCGCCCTGTGGCTGCTCCGCCACGGACCGCCCCTACTGGCGGCAGCCGCGCTCACGCTCGGCACCCTGTCACCCGGCCTGCCTGTCCCTCCTGGCGCGATCCCGCATCCGGTGCTGGTCGCCACCACCAGCGGCGCCTGTCTGGCGATCCTGCTGCTGGCCCTGGGCGCGTCCGTGCTGGACCAGCACCAGACCCGGCGGCTGGCGACAGAGGCGCGGCGCTTCCGGGCGCTGGCCGACGCCACGTTCGAGGGGCTGGTGCTGGAGCACTCCGGCCGCATCACCGATGCGAACCTCGCCATGGGCGAACTGACCGGCCTGGCACCCGAGGCACTGGTCGGGCGAACCCTGGCCGAGGTCTTGCCGGACCTGGTGCTGTGCGCGCCGCGGCACCGCCAAACCACCGAAACCGCAATCCCTCAGCCCGATGGGGCGGACCGGCCGGTGGAGGTGCTG
>DAICYU010000532.1 GCA_027311485.1 Acetobacteraceae bacterium | reverse complement strand
ACGTGCGCAGCCGGCTTCGCGATGCCATGCCGGAGCCTTCCAGAACCACCAGGGCAGGGGCGGCGCTTTTCAGCAGGGTCTGGACGGGATCAGTCGCCGCATCGGTTGCCTCCCGCACCCGCACCACGCGCCGGCCGCCCATCAGGGACAGGCCAGCGGCTTCGTCGGGCAGCCGGCGGATATCCTCCCGCGCCAGTTCGGTCACCAGGAACGGGTCGTCCAGGCTGCCCGCGACCGTACGCACCAGGATTTCGGCCCGGTCACGGATCATGCCCACATCGTCGCCGAACAGCAGCACGACCCGGCAGTTCTTCGGGTTGCGCAGGAACGCCGCCACCTGTCCGGCGGCAAGCTTCATCCCGCTTTGGCCTGCTTCTGCGCGCGGGACCGGAACCAGGTGGCAAGCTGGTTGGTGATCTGGTCGGCACACTGCTCCGCCAGGTCTTTCTGCTTTGCCTCCACTTCCAGGTCGGCCGCGAAGTACTGCGAATCGAAGATGTTCACGCCGTCGATGGCACGGGCACCGCCGCTGGTCAGCGGCTTGTTTTTTCCGTCATGGCTGGTCAGCGTGTAGGTCGCGGTTCCGGTCAGGCGAAGGCGCGTGGCAAGGTCATTGGTGGTGATGCCGATGCCTTCACCGAAAACGCTGAACGTGACGGCAAGGTCGTAGGCGGCCGGCGTGCCGTCATCGCTGCCAAAACGCTCCTGCAAGGCCTGGCGCAGCAACTGGCCGGGCCGATCCGGAATCAAGCGGACATAAACCCGTTCCAGTTCGCGCGCCGCCGGTCCGGGCTTGCCGGAGGCCGTGCGCATATACACAGGCTGGAAGCCGCAGCCCGCCAGTGATGCGAGCGAGGCAAAACCGAACAGGCGACGGCCGAGGCGTAGGGTCATCCGGCGATCACGAAATTGACGATGCGGTTCGGGACATGCACGCGCTTGACGATCCGCTTGCCTTCCAGCGCCTTGGCGACGTTGGGTTCGGCTTCCGCCGCGGCCAGCACAAGATCGGCCGCCGCGTCGGGTGGCACTTCGACCGTGCCGCGCAGCTTGCCCATCACCTGAACGGCGATAGTCACGCTTTCCGCCGCCAGCAGGTCGGGTTCGGCCTCAGGCCAGGGCAGTTCCGCCGCCAGCGTGCCGTCGCCCGCGCCCAGCCTGGCGTACACGTCCTCGGCCAAATGCGGCATCATCGGCGCTGCCAGCCGAGCCATCATTTCCACAGCTTCCCGCCGAGCCCAGACAAGGCCGGGCTCGGGAGCAGCACGCTCAGCCTCGGTAATGGCATTGGCGAGTTCATACAGCCGGGCGACCGCGACATTGAAGGCAAAGCTTTCCAGCGCTTCGGTCACCGCTGCAATGCATCGGTGAGTCGCTCGGCGCAAGGCGCGCCCGGCGGTGCCGAAGGCAGCCGGCTTGGCTTCCTGCGGCACGGTGTCGAGCGCCTCCGCCAGCCGGAAGATGCGTTGGGTGAAGCGGTAGGCCCCGGCCACGCCGGATTCCGTCCACTCCATGTCGCGGTCGGGCGGGTTGTCCGACAGGATGAACCAGCGCGCGGTGTCGGCGCCGAAGCGGGCGATGATGGCGCCGGGGTCGATCGTGTTGCGCTTCGACTTGCTCATGGCCTCGACGCGGCCGACGGTGACCGGCTCATTGGTTTCGCGGTGCACGGCCGTGCCGTCGGAGCGCTTTTCGATCTCCTCCGGATACAGCCAGCGGCCATCCGCGCCACGGTAGGATTCGTGGTTGACCATGCCCTGGGTGAACAGGCCGGCGAACGGCTCCTCCACCGCGATATGCCCGGTGTCCTTCATCGCCCGGGTGAAGAAGCGGGAATACAGCAGGTGCAGGATCGCATGCTCGATGCCGCCGATATACTGATCGACCGGCATCCAGTGATCCACCGCTTCCTTCACCAGCGGCACGTCGGCGGTTGGGGAGCAGTAGCGGGCAAAATACCAGGAGCTGTCGACGAACGTGTCGAAGGTGTCGGTTTCCCGCGTCGCCGCCTGGCCGCACCGGGGACACGGCACGTGCTTCCAGGTCGGGTGATGGTCCAGCGGGTTGCCGGGCTTGTCGAACGTGACATCGTCGGGCAGCCGCACCGGCAACTGGTCGTCCGGGACCGGGACCACGCCGCAGGACGCACAGTGGATCACCGGGATCGGGCAACCCCAGTAGCGTTGGCGGGATACACCCCAGTCGCGCAGGCGCCAGTTGGTCACGCCCTTGCCGACGCCCTGTTCCTCCAGCCTTTGGATTGCGGCGCGCTTCGCGGCATCAACGTCGAGGCTGTTCAGGAAGCCGGAGTTGAAGATGGTGCCGGGGCCGACATAGGCATCGTCGCCCAGCGTGAAGGTTGCCGGGTCGGCGCCCGGCGGCAGCACCACCGGGGTGACGTTCAGGCCGTATTTGCGCGCGAAGTCCATGTCCCGCTGGTCATGGCCGGGGCAGCCGAAGATGGCGCCGGTGCCGTACTCCATCAGCACGAAGTTGGCGATCCAGACCGGGTAGCTCGCCCCCTCGATGAACGGGTGGCTGACCCGCAGGCCGGTATCGTAGCCCAGCTTCTCCCCGGTTTCGATCGTCGCTTCCGAGGTGCCGCGGCTTTTGCAGTCGGCGATGAAGGCGGCGGCCTTGGGATCGCGCGCCGCGACGGCCCCGGCCAGTGGATGTTCCGGCGCGATGGCCAGGAAGGACATGCCGAACAGCGTATCGGGGCGGGTCGTGTAGACATCAAGGCCGCCATCGCCGCCGCCGGTCAGGCGGAAGGTCAGCCTTGCCCCTTCCGACCGGCCGATCCAGTTGGCCTGCATCAGCCGCACCCGTTCCGGCCAGCGGTCCAGCGTGTCCAGCGCATCCAGCAACTGCGGCGCGTATTTGGTGATGCTCAGGAACCACTGGCTGAGCTGCTTTTTCTCGACCGGCGCGCCGGAGCGCCAGCCCTTGCCGTCGATCACCTGCTCATTCGCCAGCACGGTGCCATCGACCGGGTCCCAGTTGACCCAGCTTTCCTTGCGCTCGACCAGCCCGGCCTTCAGGAAGTCCAGGAATAGCTTCTGCTGGTGGCGGTAGTATTCCGGCTGGCAGGTGGCGAACTCCCGCTCCCACTCCAGCGACAAGCCCATGCGCTGCAGTTCGGCGCGCATGTTGGCGATGTTCTCGTACGTCCATTTCGCCGGGTGCACCCCGCGTTCCCGCGCGGCGTTTTCCGCTGGCAGCCCGAACGCATCCCAGCCCATCGGGTGCATCACCGAGTGGCCGCGGGCGCGCTTGTAGCGGGCCACGACGTCGCCCAGCGTATAGTTTCGGACGTGCCCCATGTGGATCTTGCCACTCGGGTAGGGGAACATCTC
>DAICYU010000531.1 GCA_027311485.1 Acetobacteraceae bacterium | reverse complement strand
TGGGCTACGCCGCCGCGACCGGCCGGATCGATGCCGCCTGGGCGGCGCTGTATGCCGCCGCGATCTTCTGGGACCTGGGCTTCGACACGATTTATGCACACCAGGACCGGGAAGATGATGCGCTGGTCGGCGTGCGCTCCACCGCCCGGCTGTTCGGGGAGCACACCCGCCCGTTCCTGGCCGCCTGCTATGCCGCCACGGTCTTGCTGCTGGCGCTGGCCGGCTGGCTGGCCGGGGTGGAATGGCGGTTCTTCCTGATGCTCCTGGTGCCCGCCGCCCTGTTGGGGCGGCAGGTGGTCGCGCTGGACATCAACGATCCGGCCGGTTGCCTGAGCCTGTTCCGCGCCAACCGGGAAGTGGGGCTGGCCGTTGCCATCGCCATCGCGGTGGGCTGGCATTGACCGACCCCGAAGGCTTCATCCGCACCCACACCGTCCTCGGCACCGCCTTCCACGTGCCCGAGATCAGGCTTTACCTGGCCACCGAAATCACGCCGATCTGGCAGGCGACCGAGGTCTGGCTGGCGGCCCGCAATATCGACCCGCCGTTCTGGGCCTTTGCCTGGCCCGGCGGGCAGGCCCTGGCGCGGCATGTCCTGGATCAGCCGGACCTGGTGCGCGGCAAGCGCGTGCTCGACTTCGCCGCGGGCGGTGGCATCGCCGCGGTCGCCTGTGCCATGGCCGGCGCTGCGGTGGTGGAGGCGGCCGAGGTCGACCCGCTGGCCCTGGCGGCGATCGCGCTGAACGCCGCCGCGAACGGCGTTATGGTCGCCCCGGTGGGCGACGTGGTCGGCCAGCCCTGCCGCTGGGACCTGATCCTGTGCGGCGATGTCTGTTATGAGGCGCCGATGACAGAACACATCATGCCCTGGCTGCGGGTTATGGCGCGCGATGCCGTGGTGTGGATCGCCGATCCCGGCCGAGCATACCTGCCGACTAAGGGGCTGGGGCGGTTTGCGGAATACCAGATCGAGACAACGCTGGAGTTGGAGGACCGGACCCGCCGCGACGTGGTGCTGTACCGGCTGAACGGCGCGGACGACTGAATGGCGTTGGCGTTGGCGTGGTTGGGGGCGTAGGTGGGCGTGCGGCTGTTGCGATCAATCCGGATTGGCGGCGCGCGCCGCAGCCTGCGCGATCGGCAGCCAGACACTGACCGTGGTGCCCTTGCCTTCCTCGCTTTCGATCAGCAGCTGGCCGCGGTGGCGGTTGACGATGTGCTTCACAATGGCCAGCCCCAGGCCGGTGCCGCCGACCGCCCGCGACCGCCCCTTGTCCACCCGGTAGAACCGCTCGGTCAGCCGTGGCAGGTGATCGCGCGGGATGCCGATCCCCTCATCGGCGACTGACACCACGAGTCCCCGGCGGCTGGGCCACCGGTCGCCCGGCTGCGCCACTGCGACCACCAGGCTGATCGTGCCGCTGTCGCGACCGTATTTCAGCGCGTTATCAAGCAGGTTCTGCAGAACCTGTGACATCTGGTCGGCATCCCCGGACACCGGTGGCAGCGCCTCGGCGATGTTGAGCTTCAGGTTGGCCTTGCGCTCCTTCAGCCGCGGTTCAAACCCGTCCGCCATTTTTTGCGCCAGGCCACCCAGGTCCAGCGGCTTGGACGGCGTTTGATGCTCCATCAGCTCGATGCGCGACAGGCTCAGCAGGTCGTCGATCAGCCGATTCATCCGCGCCCCCTGCTCGGCCATGATCGCCAGGAACCGCTGCTGTGCCGGCGGGTCGTCGGCGGCGGGGCCGCGCAGGGTTTCGATGAAGCCGATCAGCGATGCCAGCGGGGTGCGCAGCTCGTGGCTGACATTGGCGACGAAGTCCGCACGCATCCGCTCCACCCCACGCTCCCGCGTGCGGTCGGACAACACCACCAGAAGCTGGCCGCCATCTGCCAGCGGCGGGTCGAGGGTGACCACGGTGGCATGGACGTCGCGCGGCACCGGCGCGCGCAGCACGAGTTCCGCGGTGTGCGTCTCGCCGCCGCCTGATGGGTTCGCCTGTGACCCGGCGACAGCGCGGTCGATGGCGGTGCGCAGCGCGGGATGGCGCAACACCGCTGGCATATCGTCCCCGAAGGCCAACCGGGCGGCGGCATTGGCACGGCGAATCGATCGATCCTGCGCCAGCACTGCCACGGGGTCGGGAAGCCGTTCCAGGATCACGGTGTCGGCCCGCCGGTACTGCTCCTGCAAGGCGGCGCGCGTGGCCAGCCGGCGGGACAGCCGCTCGATCTCCCGCCCCAGCGTGTCCATCAGCACGGCGGTGTCGGCCTGCGTCGCGGGCGCCGGATCGTCGGATGCCACACGGCGCACGGCTTCGGTCAGCAGGTCGAGGTCACGGGCCCAGACCAGGGCGAATACGCCGGCCGAAACCATGCTGACGAAGATGCCGGCCATCGCCGGCCAGACATCAGCCCATTGTGCCGCGGCCAGGAACGCCAGCGTGGCGACCGGCGCACCGGCGAGGCAGATGGCGATGCCCAGAAGCCGCCGCATCAGACGACGACCGGACCGGACCGCCGCCGGCACCCGGCCTGCGTATCAGGTGACACGCTGATGGCGGGCACGGACCCCGCGTTCGATGGCGGCCGAGATCAACGGGTCCAATTCCAGCTCCGCCCGAACAAAGTCCAGCATGTCAAATGATTGCCGCTTCGTGCCGCGGTCGCCGGCGACGACCTCACAGGCCAGGGCATAGGCGGTTTCGCGCAACCTGGCATTCGGCGCCAACCGTATCAGGTTCCCGGCATGTGCCAGGCCATCCTCCTCCCGCAGCAGCGCCACCGCCCGGTCGGTCACGTCCGCCAGCCGTTCGGCCTTGAAGTCCTGGAAGGCGGGCAGCGTCTGCACCAGACCGGACATGGTGCCGATTTCCCGGTCGGTGATGCCGCCGTCGGCCGCCGACACCAGCACCATGGTCAGGACCAAGGCGTCGGAGGCGCTGATTGAATCATGAGTCCGCATGGATGTCTCCTGGTTGAATACCGCGGCAGGTTTCAAGCAGGTGGATGCCCGGCAAGAAACGCACGACTCCGTAAGAAAGTGCTGGTTTCGGCAACCGCCTGCGCCAGCCCGACACGTCGTACCGCCACGCCCGCCGGAAACGCCGACATCAGCCGGGTGGGCGCCTGACGGTCAAGCAGCACGAACACGCCGCGGTCGGTTCCGCGCCGGATCAGCCGACCGAACGCCTGGCGCAGGCGCAGCCGCACGATACGATCATCATAGCTCTTTGGATCACCGCCGGCGAGGTTTCGGACTCCGATGGAGACGTTTCAAAGGTCTCGGGAGACGTTTGAGACTCCTCCGGAGACGTTTTAAACCTCAACGGAGACATCTAAAAGGTCTCCGGAGACC
>DAICYU010000530.1 GCA_027311485.1 Acetobacteraceae bacterium | reverse complement strand
GCGATACTGGCACCAAGCGATACCGGCGCTCGGGGATTGCCGACATTTGGCGATTGCCGGCACCGGCCGATGCCGGCAATCGCCGCCGAATGCGCTTGAAGGGTCATATCGATCAAGTATCGGACGTCTTACCCCAGCAGCGCCTGCGCGCAGGCGTCCAGGATGGCATCCGTATCCAGCCCGTATTCCCGATACAGATCCGGAATATCGCCACTCTGCCCGAACCGGTCCGGCCCCAGCGGCACCACCCGCTGCCCGCGCACCGCGCCCAGCCAGGCGTGTGTCGCCGGATGCCCGTCCAGCACCGTGACCAGCGCCGCCCCGGGCGCCAGCGGCGCCAGGATGCGCTCGATATGCGAAACCGCCCCGCGGTCGCCGCTCCGCCTTGCGCGCGCGGCGGCCAGCCATCCGGCGTGCACCCGGTCGGCCGAGGTGATCGCCAGCAGCCCGGCGCCCGGTTCCTCCGCCTGCAGTTCCGCGAACGCGGCTTCGGCCTCGGGTGCGATCGGCCCCTGGTACGCCATCGCGATCCGCCCGCCCTCAGCCGGTGGCACCACCCAATGCGCGCCGGCGATCACCGCCGCCGGATCCAGCGGGCGCGCCTTCTGCTCCAGCGCGCGGGTCGACAGCCGCAGCCACACCGCCGAACCGTCCGGTCGCTGCATGTGATCGAACGCATGCCGCAGCAGGATCGCCAGTTCATCGACATAGGACGGCTCGAACGCCGCCAGCCGGTCGGCGGCCATGCCGATCAGCGGCGTGTTGACCGACTGGTGCTGCCCGCCCTCGGGCGCCAGGGTCAGCCCCGATGGCGTGGAAACCAGCAGGAACCGCGCATCCTGGTAGCAGGCGTAGATCAGCGCATCCAGGCCGCGGTTGACGAACGGATCGTATACCGTGCCGATCGGCAGCACCCGCGCGCCGGTCATGCCCGGCGCCAGCCCGGCCGCGCCCAGCAGCAGGAACAGGTTCTGCTCCGCGATGCCCAGCTCGATGTGCTGTCCCTTCGGCGACATGCCCCAGCGCTGCGCCGACGCCAGCTTCGAGTCCCGGAACACGTCGTT
The DNA here is from genome assembly GCA_027311485.1 of Acetobacteraceae bacterium. Lineage (GTDB taxonomy): Bacteria > Pseudomonadota > Alphaproteobacteria > Acetobacterales > Acetobacteraceae > Rhodopila. The sequence goes on along the minus strand of DAICYU010000530.1, from coordinate 2,296 downwards.
GCGCGTATGCCGGTCGAAGATGCCGCGCCGGTTCACCCACGGCCCCAGGTTGGTGGACACCGTCACGTCCGGCGACGTGGTCATGATGTGCGCCGCCAGCTCCTTCAGCTCCCCCTGGCCACGCCCGATCTCGGCCAGGATCTCACCGAAGCCGCCCTGCGTGGACATCTTGCGCCCCGCCACCTTTGGCAGCGGCAGGGCAGGGGGGATCGCCACCACCGGAGCGGTCAGTTTGCGTCCTTCCGGGGTCAGTGGCGTGCCGAACGGGCAGTCGCGCAGGAAGGCGCGGAGTTCGTCCTCCGGCACGTCCAGCCCCTCGAACGGGTCCCATTCATGGCCGGGGCGAATGTTCATCTCCTGCCGGAACAGCTCCATCTGTTCCTTGGTCATCAGCCCGGCGTGGTTGTCCTTGTGGCCGGCGAAGGGCAGGCCCATGCCCTTGATCGTGTAGGCGATGAAGCAGGTCGGCTGGTCGCCCTCGGCGTCCGCGGCGCGCAGCGTCTCGATGACGGTTTCGATGTCATGGCCGCCCAGGTTGGTCATCAGGGCGCCCAGTTCCGCATCGTTCAGCTCATCGATGATGGCCCTTGCGCGGGACCGCCCGAGGTCGGCCAGCAGCGCCTGCCGCCACGCCGCGCCGCCCTGGAACGTCAGCGCCGAATACAGGCTGTTCGGGCAGTCATCGATCCAGGCCCGCAGCGCCTCGCCGCCGTCGCGCGCGAAGGCCGCCTGCAGCTTGCGGCCGTATTTGATGGTGACGCAGTTCCAGCCCATGTCGCGGAACAGGCCTTCGATGCGGCCGAACAGCCGGTCCGGCACCACCGAATCCAGGCTCTGCCGGTTGTAGTCCACGATCCACCACAGGTTGCGGACGTCGTGCTTCCAGCCTTCCAGCAGGGCTTCGTAGATGTTGCCTTCATCCAGTTCGGCGTCGCCGGCGATGGCGATATGCCGGCCCGGCGGCAGATCCGTCCGCCCCAGCCCGTGCAGCCGCGTATAATCCGCCATCAGCGCCGAAAAGCTGGTCATCGCCACGCCCAGGCCGACGGAGCCGGTGGAGAAATCCACCTCCGCCCCGTCCTTGACCCGCGACGGATAGGGCTGGATGCCGCCGAACTGGCGCAATCCCTCCATCTTCTCCTTGCTCTGGCGGCCGTACAGGTAATTCATCGCATGGAATACCGGGCCGGCATGCGGCTTCACGGCGATGCGGTCCTGCGGCCGGGCGACTTCGAAATACAGCGCCGCCATGATCGAGATGCAGGACGCGCAGGACGCCTGGTGCCCGCCCACTTTCAGCCCGTCGCGGTTCGGCCGGATGTGATTGGCGTTGTGCACCATCCAGGCGGACAGCCACAGCAGCTTGCGTTCCAGTTGCTTCAAATTGTGCACACGGCGCGTCTCCGCCGGCACCAGCGGGGCAATCGCGGTCATCGGTGCGTTCATGGGGTCCCTCCGACGGTCTTGCGCGGTTTGTCGCACTGTTCGGCCGCCGCGTCACCAGCCGGGCGGCGATTGATTTTCCATACAGTCTCCGGTCACATTACCATAGATGCTGGTTTGCGATGGGTGCATTGCGCATGGCCCTGATCTTGCTTAACCAGTCCTGAAACGCCGCCGCCAGGGAGAGGTCGCAGCCTGATGTCCGAAGCCACAGCCGACTCGCGGCTCGCCGCCCCGCGGGCCGCCCCGAAACGGCGTGTCCGCCTGTCCTGGTCGGACACGGTTTTCCGTTCGATCGTCTGGCAGGTCGTCATTGTCGGCATCGTTGTCGCCATCACCTGGTACCTGATCGGCAACACCAACCGTAACCTGGCGCAGCGGCACATCGCCACCGGCTTCGGGTTCCTCGGCCGGGTGGCCGGCATCCCGATCGGCGAATCGCTGATTTCCTACAACCCCGCCGCGGATACGTACGGCCGAGCGCTGCTGATCGGCGTGCTGAACACGCTGAAGGTCGCCGTGGTGGGGATCGTGCTGGCGACGATACTGGGCACACTGATCGGCATCGGCCGCTTGTCGAAGAACTGGCTGCTAGCCAGGATCACCGCGTTCTATGTCGAAACGCTGCGCGACATCCCGGTGCTGCTGCAACTGCTGTTCTGGTACACGCTTCTGCAGGGTTTGCCGCCGCCGCGGCAGGCGCTGCACATCGGCTCGTTCTTCTACCTGACCAACCGCGGCATGCGCCTGCCGCTGCTGGACTGGCAGCGGGCGCACACCGCCGCGCTCGTGGTGTTCGTCATCGGCGTCCTCGGCAGCATCCTCTACCGTCGCTGGGCCCGCCGCCGGCAGG
>DAICYU010000052.1 GCA_027311485.1 Acetobacteraceae bacterium | reverse complement strand
CGGCCGAATAAGGCATTGCGCCAAGGAGAAACAGATCATGGCTCTGACCAAGACCCAATGCTCCAAGCTCGAGCGCAAGCTCGACCAGCAATACAAATCGCTGCTGGAAGAGGTGCGGGACGCGCTGGAGCACGACATATTGGCTCTTGGTGGAAACGTGTCCACCGTGCCCGAAGGCGCCATCGTCATCAATCTCGATGTCGATGTCGTCCAGTGGAATAGCTGGCTGCAGCCTCATGACGGTCCGATCGGTACCGCCGCTGGCTTAGCCGTTGGCACAGGCGCACTGCTGGCGAACGGCGGCCCCTATTCACCTGCGGCCGCATTCGGCATGGCAACCGGAGCCGGGATCGCCCTGGACTTGCTCAAGGCCATGACGCCTGACACCAATGTGGAAGCTGTCTGGAAGGCATCGATCTACAAAGATGGCGCACTCCTCATGGAGGAGCGCGCGCCGGTCTATATCCCTGCCGACGACGCGTATTTGGTCGCGAGCAGAACACATCTCAGCCCTGTCGAGTCGCTCGAACCGCGAACCCTGGCCACCGTCACCAAACTTCGGTATGCGCCATGACCGTCACAAAATACCCCCTTCTCTTGGCGCTGGCCGTGACCGCCTGCGCGCCGGCATACGATCCCACGGCACCGTCCGTCGTTGCTGCGGCTCAGCAGCATCAGCTTGACCAACAAACCTACACCGCCGTCGATAACATGCTGGATCGCGCCCCTGACCTCCTCGGCAACAAAGGCCCGCTTGTTGTCGGTTCGGTTGAGGATATCCATGACGTCAACAGTTCCACGCCGTTCGGCAACATCATCTCGGAAATGGTGCGAACCCGGTTGGTGCAGCACGGACTGCGGGTAACCGAAATGCGAGTCCGATCCTCGGTTCTGCTAGAGAGAACCAGTGGGGAAATGCTTTTGAGTCGCGACAAGCGTGCCTTGCTTCCGGCGCCCGTAGCCGCGGACATCGTGACCGGCACTTACGCGGTTGGTAGCAGCAAGGTGTATGTAAGTTTAAAGATTATCAACCCGTCGGATGGTCATATCAAAGCGGCCGCCGACTTTGTAACCGATCGCACACTCGATGTGGACCAGTTGTTGATGACGTCCGGAGGCTGAGCCGACGCCGCCATCCCCTGATGCGGCGCAGCGTCTCGGCACGCATTGGAAACCAGACGGCTTAACACGGTCCTGCCGAGCGGCCCCAACCGGCCTAATCGGCGTTTCGTGCCAGCCTGCTATCCGACGTAAGCATCCTGTTGGGTAAAATTCGCCTTGGCAGACGTCTCATTGAGGCGTCGAACACGGACCCGACAAACGCATCCGCCCAAAAGCCTGTCAACCGCTGTGAGCGTTCCGACACATAGGTGACAGTTTGTTCCGGACACTGATTTCATTGGTGGGTGCAGTAGGATTCGAACCTACGACCCGCTGATTAAGAGTCAGCTGCTCTACCAACTGAGCTATGCACCCGCGCGTGGGGGCTGCTTCTATCAGCGTTTCCCGGCAATGCAACCCCGCAATTCGAAAATCTGAACAGATTGCGCCGGTCCGGTCCGCGGCCCGGTCCCTGACGCCCGAGTTGACACCGCCCCTGCCGCCTCGTCATGGTGCACAGGATCGTTAACTTTCTGGACTGATCGGCGTGTCGATGAATGACGCGGAACCGTCGACCCGCGGCCCATATCTCTGGACCAGCGCCTGCCTGTCGGCCGGATGGCTCCTGTCGATGGCGATGGTCACCTACTTGGTCATTGACCCGCTAAAATACCCTCTGGTCGCCTTATGGCGCCAGTCCGGCAGGGCACTCGATGCCGCTCACGCGTTCCGCGTGGTGCTGGACCATGGCACCCTCCTGATGCCCGCGGTCGTCGCCATGGCCGGACTGCTGACCATCGCCGTACTGGTGACCGAGCGGCAAACCGCTGGCATCTCCCGCGCCTTGCGGTCACCCGCCGGATGGCTGATCTTCGGCGCCGGCCTGTTCTGGTTCGGTCACGCGTATCTCGTACCGGGCGACCTGCTGATGGGCGACCTCGGCAACCATATCGCATTGGTAGCCCTGCGCCTGCGCGCATTGACCCACGGGCACGATCCCTATTGGAACAACTACCAATACCTCGGCCAGCCGGTGTCGGAGTTCTACGCACCAACCACATTCTGGCCGATCACCATCCTGGCGCTGGCTTTCGGTCCTGTGTGGGCGACCAAGCTGTTCCTGCTGCTGGCGCATCTCGGGTCCGGCCTGGCCGCCTATGCGCTGACGCGCGGCTATGGAGCCAGCCGCCTCGCCAGTTGGCTGGCCGGCCTGATCTATGCCGGCAGCTTCGCCCATCTGCACCTGATGCTGTTCCGGGGCACCGTCCCGAACGCCTTGTCGCTGGCGTTGTTGCCGCTGGCCCTGCTGTTCCTGCACCGCACGCTGGCGCAACGGGACACTTCGCCATACCCCGCCACTGGGCTGATGCTGACGATGGCCGTGCTGCTGATCAACTACGCGCCGTTCGGTTTCGTCGCCGCGCTGTTCCTGGCCGCCTATGCCGGCGTCATGCTGCTGGCAGGCGCGGCCGACTGGCGCCGCCTGCTACAACTGGCGACAGCCGCGCTGGCCACACTTGGCCTGGCAGCCTGGGTCCTGCTGCCTGCCGCCCTGGCAAGCCGGAGTAACGCCGGCATGTCCGGCGATCGCATCCTGTCCCTCGGCCTGCCGGGGTGGGAGACACTGAACCATCTGCTGCTATGGCGTGCCTGGCGGACAAACTATGGCCACGACTCGTCGGCCTATCTGGGTATCGTCGCGGCGGCCCTGGCCGGCATCGGCGTCGGGCGCGTGGTTAGCCGTCGCATCGCCCCCGCCATGCGGCCGCCCGCCGCCGCGCTGATCCTCCTGCTCGGCCTGTCGTTCTTGATACGCGGCGACTTTCTCCGCAGCATCATCCTGACGCTGACACCGTTTGCAGCGCTGGGCGGCCTCGGCGTACAGGCCGTGCTGACCCGGTTCGGCGGCGCTCGGCACACCCCGGCGCTGCTGGCCGGCCTGCTCCTGCTCGATCTGGGACCGACCGCAATACAGCCGCAGGCCCGAACCGACCTCGCTGCGGTTGAGGCCGCGGGCGCCTATCTGGCAGCCCATCGTGACGAGGGCCGGACGCTGGAAGGCGACACCGGGTCAGGCCGCTTTGTCGCCGTGCATGGCGGCGGGGCCGACGTGCTCCAGCTCTACCCGTCCGCATTTGTCGTCGGCGGCTATCTGCAACTCGCTGGCCCGGCGCAATCCGTCGCCGAACGGGCGGCCGCGCTGGTGGAAGCGGACCTGCAGACCGGTACGCACCTGATTGCACCGACAGAGGACCTGTTGTGCCAGTTGCGCGTCAAGCGGATCGTCGCAGTCCGCCGCACCCGCATGGGGCTGCCTGCCGACATTCCCGGACAGGTTGACGGCCCTCTTGGCCGGGTCGTCGAACCCGATTGCCACTATGCGGTCGTTTTCGCGACCGTAACCGGGCACGCCAGCCCGGAGACCGGCGCCAACGGCAGGCCGGAAACGGTGGCCGAGCGGATGGGGCTCGATCGGCTGACCGGCGTCGCGGCCCGCCTGCTTCTGCCGCAACCGCTGTCGCCAGCCACGGCCAGCCTAATGGCAGGCGGCGCGATGCCCGCAGAACCGCCGATCGTCCGCGCCTATCATACCACCGCCGACCGGGTCCATGTGGTGCTGTCCAGCCGCACCCCTGGATTCGTGCGCCTGCCCGAGCAATGGTATCCGCAGCAGCGCGTATTGGTGAACGGCAGGCTGGTTACCAGCGTGCCGGACGTGATGGGGCTGCATGTTGTGCCCGTGGCAGCCGGCGAGTCCGTTATCGAGATCGCACCGGGCACGACACCGGGCGCGCTCGCCGGGCGGGTGATTTCGGCCGTGGCCGGGTTGCTGATTGCCGCGGGGCTCCTCGTGCTGCGACGGCGTGGGACCCACCGCGGAACCGGGCGCGCCGGCGCCGTGGTCTGAGACCGTGCATTGAATCCGTCAGGCGCCGGACAGGATCGCGTCCGCCAGCTTCTCCGCCGTCATCAGCACCGGAAAGTTGGTGTTGGCGCAGGGCACGACCGGAAACACCGAGGCATCGACCACCCGCAACCCCGCCACGCCGCGCACCCGGCCGGCCGGATCGGTCACCGCCATGGGGTCGTCGTCCGCGCCCATGCGGCAGGTGCAGGACGCGTGCCAGACACCGACGGCTGCCTTGCGGACGAAGCCTTCCAGCTTGTCGTCATCGCTCAGCACGTCGTGCAACGTCAGCCCTTCCATCACCAGCGTCTCGATCAGGTAGCGGCGCAGCGCCGCCGGTCCATCCAACGCCCGAGCCAGCGCGTCGGTGATCAGCTTGTTCTTGCGGCTGAGCAATCCCACCTGACGCACCTTGTCACTATAGCTTGCTGGGAACGGATTATCGGTGACGCTTTGCATAACCGGCGTCAGGTGCATGGCGCCGAAACGGCGAACGCCATCCATCATCCGCTCCAGGTCCCGCTGGTCCGACAGCAAGTTGAAGTCGACCTGCGGCTCATCCTGCCAGTTGGCGGAGCGCAGGCGCACCTGCCCGGTTTCCGAGTAGGTTTTGTACACAGTAATAATGAACGATCCGATCTGCTCTCCCACCGCATGCCAGGACGTCTTGTTGGTGACGACGGTGAACATGTCGCCGGCCGGAATGCCGGGCAGGTTCGACGAATAGCGCAGCGCCGTATAGATGTGCCGGCGGGAGTAATCGTGGATGATACGGGCATGTGGTTTCAGGAAGGCCGCGACCGCCACCGCCGGATGATCCTGCAGCCGCTGCCCGACGCCCGGCCGTGCAGCGCGCACCTCGATTCCCATGTCCCGCAGGTGCGCCGCGGGACCGATTCCTGCGCGCAACAGATGCGCCGGTGAGTGAATCGCGCCGCTCGACAGAATGATCTCCCGCCCACGGAATTCCGTAGGACGTCCACCGATAACGGCCTGCACGCCGACGCATTGCAGGCCATCGAACAGCAACCCGGAGACGATAGTGTCGGTGGAGATCGTCAAGTTGTCCCGCAGCCTGGTCCCAGGGTCGAGATAACCGATCGCGGCCGAGACACGGCGTTCATAGGCGTTGGAGATCGTGATCGGGAAATAGCCGTCCTCCCATTCGGCGTTCTGGTCCTGGATAAACTTCCAGCCAGACTGCTCGAATGCCTTGCCGACAGCCTTCGCGTGCTCGGGCCAAAGATCCGGAAAAATGCGGCGTACCGGAATCCGCCCCTCCTTGCCATGCCACGGACCATCGAAGTCCATGTCACGCTCAACCTTTTTGAAGTATGGTAGGACATTGTCCCAGTTCCAGCCGGCTGCACCGCGGTCCGCCCACTCATCATAATCGGTCGGCGCACCGCGGTTCGCGAGCTGGCCGTTGATCGACGATCCGCCCCCGAGGATGCGCGCCTGCTCATACGTGCGCGACGGCGGCGGCGTTGCGCCAGGGTTGTTGTGGGAAATGACCTCGGTCGTAACCTTGAGCTTGTTCCAAGTATAGTTCGGATTGAGATAGGCCGTCCCCGGGTAGGAATCCAGCACCGCGGCCGGCACTTTGCCATGCGGCGTATCCTGCCCCGCCTCCAGCAGCAGGACCTTGTTGTGACTGCGCGCCGACAGGCGATGGGCCAGAACCGAGCCGGCGGAGCCGCCGCCCACGATAATGAAGTCGTACGTCATGGACGACACGCCGCTTCCCTCCCCGTTTGTATTTCTGGCTGCCGAGGATTGCCCCGGCCACCACGGGATGCAAGCGTCGCCACCTGAAGCGCCGGCGAAGGACGGTCCACCGCAGGCACGCCCGCCTGGTAAAATTCCGCGATTTTAATGAATGAATTTTAATTTTAACATCCGTGACGAATTTTGAAACAGACATAGTACGACCTGGGAAACGATGTTGAAAAATATCACGAAATTCCCACTGCGGCGCTGGACAGTCTGATACCTGCCGACTAAGACCGAGTTGCTACAGAGTGTAACAGGGCCAACCGACCGCGTCGGGTTTCTAACATTTTTGCTTGCTGAATACTAAGTCATTGCGGCAAAATAGGAGGAGGCACTATGTCGAAGTTACATGGAATAGAGTTAATTGCCCAACTTTTCTTGCTCAAGAGTGGACTCTTCGCAGCCTTTTTAAGAAGTCTGGGACATAACCGCTTTTCCGGCGAGCCGCCCCCGCGCCGGCAGTCACCCGGACCCGATCCCTGGGCGCTGGTTGCCCTCGCTGATCAGGAGGCTGCGGCCGGACGGCACAATCAAGCGAAATGCCTGCTGGAAGCCGCCTATATCGCCTTCGACAACCAATTGTAGGACCGTTCACCCCGGGCGCAGGCCGTTTTATATCGGGCCGAGATCAATCTTCCCGGACTTTGCCACATCGCCATCTAAGCAGGATCGCCAAACGTCTGCCTCCCGACGTTTCCCTGCCTGACGATGACCCCGCCGCCGTGATCGTCCCAGACACGCTCGGCCTTGCGCCACCCCGGACATGAGCGTCCCTCCATCTGGCAGCAATTAAATGTCAAGGCCTCGTCTTTACGCAGCACCCCTGGGTCAGTATCATTCGGCGACAAAAGGAGGATGGCATGATTAATAAAGAAACAATTGCAACTCCACTGCGACGCGCCGCAGAGTCCGGACAGGTGCCCGGCGTGGTCGCCGCCGCCGCGACAGCAGACGGCGTGATCTTTGAGGGCGCGTTCGGCTCACGCGATCTTGCCACTGGTGCGCCCATGACGACAGACACTGTCGTCTGGATCGCCTCCATGACCAAAGCGGTGACCGGGGCCTGTGCGATGCAGCAGGTGGAGCAGGGCCGGCTCACACTCGACGGCGACATCGCCGCGGTCGTGCCGGACCTGCGGCGCGTGCAGGTGCTGGAAGGCTTCGATGCTAACGGCAAGCCGCGCCTGCGCGCGCCGAAGCGGCCGATCACCTTGCGCCATCTCCTGACCCATACGTCCGGCTTCTCCTATGACATGTGGAACGCGCAGATCACCCGATACATGGCGGAAACTGACACACCAGGGATCATCACCTGCCGGAACGTCGCGCTCACCACGCCGCTGGTGTTTGATCCCGGCGAGAAATGGGAATACGGCATTTCGATCGATTGGGCGGGCAAGGCGGTGGAGGCTGTCTCCGGACAGACCCTGGCCGATTACATGCGCGACAACCTGCTGCAGCCGTTAGGCATGGCGGACACCGCGTTCCGCATCGGGCCGTCGCAGCGCCAGCGCCTGGCGCGGATTCACACACGCGGACCGCAGGGAGACCTGACGTCAACCGACACCGAGATCACGCAGGAACCGGAATTCCACATGGGCGGCGGCGGGCTCTATTCCACCGTCGGCGACTATCTCCGGTTCGCCCGCATGATCATGCATGGCGGCACGCTCGACGGGGTTCAAATACTGAAGCCGGAGACGGTCGCACTCATGGCGCAGAACGCAATGGGCGATGTGGTGTGTGAGCCGATGAAGACTGCGCACCCGGCGGTGACGCATGATGTCGATTTCCTGGCCGGAATGAAGTGGGGGCTGAGCTTCCTGGTCAACCCCGAGCCGATGCCAACCGGACGCTCCGCCAACAGCCTGGCCTGGGCCGGCCTTGCCAATTCGTACTACTGGATCGATCCGCACCGTAAGGTCGCGGGCGTCTATGCAACACAAGTGCTGCCGTTCTTCGATCCGGCGGCCGTCGGCGCGTTTGATGCGTTCGAGACCGAGGTCTACCGCGCGGTTGGCCCGTAGACCGCAGGCTTGCGGTCAGGCCGGCATCCGATCAGCCGGCGCGGCAACCCGCGCCGGTGTCTTCCGGCATGACGACGCTTTCGCCGCCGATGCATCCGGTATCGCCGGATGCATCGGTCCCGCCGCCGGACAGCGGCAGGTCGCGCTGGACCGGCGCAATGTTCAGCCGGACGGGTCCCCGGCCGATGTGGCCCTCCAGCAGGGTGGCGACCCGCTCGCCATCCAGCATCGGCAGAACCGGATTGCGGAAACTCCGCCGCTCACTGGCGACCAGCGCGTCCCAGCCATGGTCGCGCACATGCCGGACGATATGCGCCGCCAGCCGCTCACCCACCGCGGCATCCCACCGGTAGACATAGCGAAGCGCCCGCACCGCATTGCCCAGCGGGTTGGGGTTCGGCTCCAGGTTGACGTCGATGACCCTTTCCCGCACGCGCCGGAAGTAGTCGGGGCACGTGATGATTGTTCTGGTGTCAGTTGAATACAGAATAGCGTCCCAGTCAAAGAACGTCGCATTCACCAGGTCGTCCAACGTGTTGACCGCGACATGCCCATTGACCGCCGCCCACGTTCTTTGCAGCGGCCATACATCCACTTTCCAGGATGTCAGGCATACGCCAAAGCCACCGAACCGGTTGGTCCCGGCGCCGAGTTGTGAAACAAACGCATCGAACGCGGGCAAGGAGCCGGGATGGACGACAAAATCGACATCGGAACGGAAATCCCGGTTCCCCGACAGCAGCAGATCGCGCAGAAACCCACCGATGGCGACCACCGGCCCCAGTTCCGCCAGTTTTGCAACAAACACAGCGACCTCTGTCCGGGAACGCGCCTCCGTGGTCAGGAAATACTGGGCCAGGCGTTTCAGCCGGCGGCTATCAGCGTCGTCCGGTGGATGCGCCGACATTGAACCTCTCCAGTTCCTCATGCAGATCGATCGCAAACTGATCGGTCATGCCGGCGATCATGTCCGTGAGCAGTTGAAGCTCCCGATAACGGATCGGCAGGTCGGTTCTGATATCGACGGGCGGCGGCACACGTCCTTCAAAGACCCGGCGATAGTTTTCCGATATTCGGCCATAGGCGTACCGCGCGAAAGGCGACGTCCGCCGGGATGCGGGATTGTCGAAATCCTCACGCTCGGTGATCCCGCGCCATAGCAGGTCCAGCAGGCCGTGGATAGTGTTGAACCCACTCAGCTCGATTTCCAGCACCCGCCGGTTCCGATAGGCGTGCTGGAAGTCGAAATCCTTGATCGCCTCCGCGAACGGCCTGGCAATGCTCAGATCCAGCAGCGGCTCGTCCAGGCCTGTCGTCATGATGGTGTCGTAGCGATCCTCAAACGCCCGTATCACCGCGGAAACCATAGCCGAGATGGCATTGGCGCGGAATATCTGCATTGAAACATCATTGATTTCCGACGGCGGCAAGCGCGCATCACGCGCCTGGCAGGCGCCGGCCCGTCCATGACGCAGGATCCACTGGGAGAACTCGTCGTTGAAAAGCTCCTGACGGTTCTCCAGCCACGCCATAAGGTCTGCGAACGAAACCAACTGCTTCTTGATCGCATCCTCGGCATCGATGATCAGGTAGGCGATGTCATCGCATGCCTCCATGATATACGTCAGCGGATGCCGGACATATCCGGGCAGGCCGGTCTCCTGCCTGATCCGTTCGACCAGTTCCGCCTCGGATGTGAAATACCCCACCTTGCGCGTAGCGGCGGGGGCCGCTTCGCCATGCACATGCCGTCCGGCCCGGTCGGATGGGACGGTGTATTTCATCAGGGCCGAGAGCGTGCCAAAGGTCAGGTTCAGCCCACGGTTGTCCTTCACCACCTGCAGGCGCGTCAGCGTTCGCAACGTCTGAGCGTTGCCTTCGAAATGCCTGAAATCATCCCGTTGCCGCGGCGTCATTCGCTCCAGGTCGGCATGCACCAGGTTCGCCCCCCGCTCCCCCAGGAATGCCTTCTGCTTCTCGCTGACGCCGAAGATCTCCCGCTCATTGGCGCGGACCCAGTGACGGACGGCTTCCTCGCCCTGATGGCCGAACGGCGGGTTGCCGAGATCATGCGCCAGCCCGATGGCGGACAGGATTGCCGGCACCGCGCGCCGCACCCGGTCGGCACAGCCGCGGCCAAGCGTCCCGGACGCCTCCTCGACGATGCGGGCGCCAAGGTCGCTGTAAACGACATGGGTGCCGATGGACCGCGCGAGGTTCGCGACCTCATAGCTGTGCGTCAGCCGGTTGCGGATGCTCTCATTCCGCTCCAGCGGAAACACCTGCGTCTTGTCACCCAGCCGCCGGGTCGGCGTTGCGAACAGGATGCGGTCGAAGTCCCGCTCGGTTTCCGTGCGGCTGTTCACCATCCAGGGCGGGCTGCCGGGTTCGGCGCGGTCCTCCGGCTCTGCCCTCGGAAACCGGCCATCGCTCAGCAATTTGCCCCAATCCAACCAGCCTGTCGTCATGGAGTGCAAATGCGCCGAGGTTCGGCTCGGTTTCAAATGGAATTCACGGCACGCTGAAAACGCAAACCGAACCTCTCCTACACACGCCTACCAAACAAAGCCGGATCGCTGCCTGCTTCGACATAGGCTGTCAAGCTCGGCTTCAGCCCTCCCCAGCAGCGGCTTCCGCGGCGCGACGACCGCGGGCCGAGCCATCCGGCAGCATCCAATCAGGGGTCATGCCCCGGCCTTGGCCGCTTTCAGGGCTGCCAGGCGCCCTGCCAGATCCGGCGCCGGCAGCAGGCGGCGTCCCTCGGCCGAGGCAAGCGCCGCGGCGATCAGCGGATCATCCCGTTCGGGCGACGTGGGCCGCAGCAGACGGGCCTTGCTGGCCGCGGCGTCTGCGGCTTCCATATCCTTCCTGGCGGTTTCCTGCATCGACCGCAGCGCCACCGTCAGGCCCGAGGTCTGCGCTGCCAGCCCGGCGGTCCGGCGTGCGGCTTCGGCCTGGCGCTCGGCCATCTCCCGCTGCTGAGCCGCCCGGGCCATGTCACGCCGCGCCTTTTCCAGGACAGAGCGACCTTCCTTGAGCTTCGCGCCCGCATCGTTGTAGGCATGTTCCAGCATTTCCAGGAACCCTTTGGCGTCCTCCGCTTCCGACTTCTCACGGTCGATCTCGGGCGCCATCTGTTCCAGCATCGTCACCAGCGTCGCAAGGCTCCGTTCCACCTCGCCCTTGCGCGTCGGGTCGGTCGCCGCCGCAGCCTGCTTCTGCAGCTGCTCCGCCGCCGCCATGCGCTGATTGGAAAGCTGCTGGATCTGCTCGTATTCCTTTCGCTCCCGGTCATAGGCGCTGCGCGCGGCGGCGACCTCCAGGCCCAGTTCGTCCAGGCGCTGCTCCATCGTACGCAATTCGGCCTCGCTGGCCCCTTTCGGGTCCCAGCGCACCAGCGCCTCGATGCCCGCACTCACGGCCTGATCGGCCTTGACGCTTACCATGTTCGACATAAACTTCAACATCCCGCCTCTCCCTGATTCTTGTTTCAATAGGGTACCATTGCCGCGGCGTTCAGCAGCGACACGGCAATCTGCGAAGCCGCCAGCACCAGCGCCGCGGCGACGTTTCCCCGCTCGATCATCGCGCCCAGGTCACGCAGAAGAAACAAAAGCAAGCGCAACAGCAGAAGCTGGATCAGCAGCGCCACGATGCCCCATACCAGGATATCCAGCAGGGCAAAGCTGGTCGCCAGCAGCGCGGTCAAAGGGATCGCCAGCGCCAGCACCGTGCCGGCCAGGACGATTGCGGCGGCGGTATTGCCCTGGCGCACCAGCGTCCACTCATGCATCGGTGTCACAGCCGCGTAGATCCGCACTCCCGCGGCCAAAAGCATCACGGTCAGCAGAAAACTGGCGAGCAACAGCGGCAAGCCGCTGCCGATGGCGTTCAGCACGCCGGGAACATAGTTGGGGGTCATGCGAGAACTCCTGTGCGCCGGTCCGCGGCCATCGGCAGGTTGAGCGATGCCGGATTGATGTCGATACCGACATGGAGTTCGATCCATGCCTGCCGTCCCTGTTCAACCGCGGCAACCAAAAGGTATCTCGTCGGCGGCGCCGGCTCGGGCACGCCGGTCGGACTCGCGTAGAGCATGCAGGTGATCCGCCGCTCCACTAGGCCTTCCGGCGCATCGATGCGCTCTGCCAGCGTCTGCGGGGCCGCCCAGGACTGGCCTGGTGTCCATGCCCTTGCGTATTCCTGGCCATCCTTGGTCTGAAACACCGGCCAACCGATCGTGCCGCTGCCCGGCTCCAGCCAGAAACCCCATTCATCGGCGTTGCCCGGCGTCACTTCGTCCACCTTGTTAAACCAGCGGCATTCGTCCGGCGTGCCGGACGGATCCAGATGCAGTTGGAGGAACGTCTTTCCGTCCGGTAGATAGAGCCGCCACAGCGTCAGGTCGCCTTCGCGCAACTGCGACACCGCCGCCACCGTCGTGCTGGCCGTTTCCGGCGGGCTGATGCCGACGGCGCTGCCGCCAAGCAGGAATGGCGACGGGTCCACGGCCAGCACCATGCCCCGGCGAAATGGATTGGGGCCGGCCTGGGGCGCATTGGTCACCGGCGATCCGCTCACGCCGGTTCGGCCGCGGCGTCGCCGAGCGAGCCAGAGCAGCGCGAGCCCGGCCACCAGAACGAACAGCACCAGCCAGGAAAAGCCGCCGCCCCCGGCCGCTTGCGGCGCGGATTCCGGCGTGCCCCCGCGTTGCTCGATCTGCGCCATGCGCTGATCCAATTGTCGCAGCTTTTCGGCCAGAGCGGGATCAGTCTGCGCCTTCGCATCCTGCTGCGCCCGCCATTCGGCGTAGCCCGGGTCCTGACGGTGCTGCGCGAACCAGCCGGCATCCCCGGCGCTGCTGGTGATCATGTTCAGCAGCGCGCCGGCCATGACAGCGTCCCAGATGCCGGGACCGCGCGGGGCGTAGCCATAACCGCCGGGTGTCGTCGGCGGGCGGCGCCACGTCCCGTAGTTGTCCGTGGGCGCGCCGCCCCAGTATCCCGAACCGGACGTGTCCGGTCGTCGCACGGGCGGCGCGGCAGGCGGCGGTGATGCCTGGTTTCGGTATGAACGCAGCGCCTCACCCGACGACTGGCGCGAAAACGAACGATCCGCCGCGCTGGGCCGTGGCGCGTAGCTGGTGCTGGGCCGCCGGCTTGGGTAACTGGAGGATGGCGCGGAATAGCCGCCGCCCGAGCGTGTGTAACCGCCGGAACTGGGTGCGCGCGGCCAGGCCGGTGTAACAGCGACCAGCACGGCAAGAAGCACAAGCGCGGACCGAGGCAAAAGCTGCACGCTGAAAGTTCTTTTCGAAAAGTCGGGGCGACTGACGCGCCGCCATACAGACTTATCCGGATAGCTGTAACGCTGCGATCAAATCATCTTGGGGCAGAATAGATCATCGTAAATACTTGTAGCCCGGCGGTCGCATGTTTACTGCAAACAGAAATCTCGGAACGCGTATTTTTTCGATGCGATATCGGTTCCATCGGACATGCCGCGTCG
>DAICYU010000529.1 GCA_027311485.1 Acetobacteraceae bacterium | reverse complement strand
CGGCCTGGGTTGCCGCCCTGGCAACCCCGCTCCGACGGGCCGCGATCACAGCGCCGCGCTGCGTGGCGGCTTTCCTGGGCCAATGCGCGGTGGAGAGTGCCGGCTTCCGCGTGCTGGAGGAAGACCTGCGCTACAGCGCGCCGCGCCTGCGTGAAGTCTGGCCGGCGCGTTTTCCGACCGAGGCGGCGGCGTCGGCCTGCGCCTTCCAGCCGGAGAAGCTGGCGAACCTTGTTTATGCCGATCGGATGGGCAACGGCGACGCGGCCTCGGGCGACGGATGGCGGTTTCGCGGCCGGGGCCTGATCCAGATGACCGGGCGAGCGACGTACCAGCGTTTTGCCGCCGCCATGGGCATGAGCCTGGAGCAGGCCGTTGCGCATGCCGGCACCATGCAGGGGGCGGCGGACAGCGCGGCGTGGTTCTGGACGGCGCATGACCTGAATCCGCTGGCACGCAACTGGGCGCTGCTGCCGATCACACGAAGGATTAACGGCGGCACCGAAGGCTGGGCGGAGCGTGCCCGCCTGTGCGATGCGGCGCTGCATGCGGTGGGAGCATATTGATGTTTGCGGCTTTGATTCCGCTGGTGCTGGGCCTGGCCCCGCAGCTCGCGGGGATGATCTTTGGCGCCAAGGGCGCCGATGCGACCGCCCGGATTGCCGGCGTGGTGCAGACCGTGGTGGGCGCGGTTGCCGACCTGAACGCGCCGGATGGCGCCGCCGCGGCGGTGGCGCATATCCAGTCCAACCCGCAGGCGGCATCCGACCTGCAGGTGAAGCTGGCCGACCTGCATGCGCAGATGCAGAAGGAACAGGATGCCGAGGCGGATGCGCAGCGCAAGGATGCGCTGGAGGAGCTGAAGGCGCGGTTCGGCGACACCGCCTCGGCGCGTGACATGGCGACCGAGCTGGCCAAGGCGAACAGCGGGCTGGCGTATGGCGGCGTGGTCGTTTCAGTCGTTATCGTCGCCGGGTTCGCGGCGACGACCTATGCCGTGCTGACGCATCAGCTGAATGCCGTCGACGGGCAGTTCGGGTCGGTGCTGGTGGGCACGCTGGCGGCGATGGCGTCGCAGGTGGCGAATTACTGGCTGGGGTCGAGCATGAGCAGTTCGGCGAAAAACGCGCTGCTGGCGCACGCACAGAACAATCTGGCGTCCAGCATGCCGGCCAGCCTGGTGCGGATGGTGGGCAAGGGCTGAACCCATCTGAGGGCGGCCTATCCTGGGGCGGTGGCCCAGTTGGATTGTCCCAGTTGGATTGGCTCGCCTGGGGCTTCGCCGCGCCGATGGTGGTCCGCCAGGCGGGGCGCCGCCGGCTGCGACCTTGGTCTCCGCCGGATGGTCGTTGGCAAAAGCCGAGCGGTTGCGGGCGGGAAATTCGCGTCCTAACGTTTGGTCGACAACGGAGGAAACGATCCATCATGGCCCAACCCGGACGCGCCTTGCCGCAACCGACGCCGGAAACCCAGCATTTCTGGGACGGCACCAAGGCGAATCAGCTGCTGTTGCAGCGCTGCGACGACTGCAGCCAGGTGTATTTCCCGCCGCGGCCATTCTGCCCGGTGTGCGCGTCGCGTCATGTCTCGGTGATCCCGGCCAGCGGCAAGGGCATCCTGTACAGCTATGTGATCCATCACCGCCCGGTGCCGGGGTTCACGCCGCCCTATGCGATTGCCGTGGTACAGCTGGCGGAAGGACCACGGATGATGACCAACATCGTCGAGTGCGAACAGACGCCCGAGGCGCTGCAGCTGGACATGCCGGTCGAGGTGGTTTTCGAGCCGCAGACCGACACGATCACGCTCCCCCTGTTCCGTCCCGCGAAAGGCTGATCCGATGCCGCACAATACCGTTGCCGTCGTCGGCGCCGCCGAAACCACCAAGCTGGGTGTCATCACCGACCTGTCGCAGATCGGCCTGCATGCCGACGCGGCACTGAACGCGATGAAGGATTGCGGGCTGACGCCGAAGGATATCGATGGCATCGCCTGCGCGAACGAAACGCCGGTGCAACTGGCGCACTATCTGGGCATCACGCCGACCTGGATCGACGGCACCGCGGTGGGCGGTTGCAGTTTCATGATCCATGTCCGCCACGCGGCGGCGGCGATCGAGGCGGGGCTGGCCAAGACGATCCTGATCACGCACGGCGAATCCGGCAAATCGCGGATCGGCAACCCGCCGCGCTCGGTGCATCCGCAGTCGCTGAACGGGCAGTTCGAGCAGCCGTTCGGGCCGATGGGCCCGCCGTCGATGTTCACCATCCCGGTGCTGCGCTACATGAAGACCTTCGGTGTGACCGAGGAGCAGATCGCTCAGGTCTGCGTCGTGCAGCGGGAGTGGGCGGGGAAGAACCCGCGCGCGACGTTCCGCAACCCGATCACCACGGAAGACGTGCTGAACAGCCGGATGATCGCCTATCCGTTCCGGCTGCTGATGTGCTGCCTGGTGACCGATGGCGGCGGCGCGCTGATCCTGACCTCGGCCGAACGGGCGAAGGATTTCCCGACCAAGCCGGTTTACATCCTGGGCACGGGGGAGAGCGCGGAAACGCCGATGATCAGCCAGATGGAGGATTTCACCTCCTCCCGCGCGTTCCGCGTCGCTGGTCCGACGGCGTTCAAGGAAGCCGGCATCACGCACAAGGACGTCGATCACCTGATGATCTACGACGCCTTCGCGCATCTGCCGCTCTATGGGTTGGAGGATCTGGGCTTCCTGCCGCGCGGTGAGGCGGCGGGGTTCATCGCCGCGCGCAACACCGCGCCGGGCGGCAAGCTGCCGCTGAATACCAATGGCGGCGGGCTGTCGTATATGCACTCGGGCATGTACGGCATGTATGCGCTGCAGGAGAGTGTGCGGCAGATGCGCGGCATTGCGCCGGCACAGGTGCCGGGGGCGAAGATCTCGGTCTGCCACGGTGTCGGCGGCATGTTCGCCGCGTCCGGCACGATCATCTTCAGCAACCAGGCGCCGTAGCGAGGACACCCCGGGATGACCGAAAGTCTTTTCACCGGCTTGAAGGTGATCGACTGCGCAAGCTGGATCGCCGGCCCGGCCGCGGCGACGATCATGTCGGATTTCGGCGCCGACGTGATCAAGATCGAGCCGCCCGGCGCGGGCGATCCGTGGCGTGCGTCCTCCCCCATCCCGGGGAAGTCGGTCGATTATTACTGGCAGTTGACATCGCGCAACAAGCGCAGCCTGGCGCTGGACCTGAAACAGGCGGAGGGCCAGGCGGTGCTGCATCGCCTGGTCGCCTCGGCCGATGTGTTCATTACCAACTTTCCGCTGCCGGTGCGGGACCGGCTGAAGCTCGCGCCGGCCGATCTGATGCCGCTGAACCCGCGGCTGATCTACGGGTCCTTCAC
>DAICYU010000528.1 GCA_027311485.1 Acetobacteraceae bacterium | reverse complement strand
GGCCGGGTGGATCGTGGTGCGGCTGATCTCTGACACGACCCGCACGATCCTGACCGTGACCGACAATGGCTGGGGCTTTTCCGGTCAGCCACGCGGCGGAGAGGGGCTGGCCCTCGCCCGCAGCTTCGCCGACCGTCACGGCGGCACGCTGGTGCTGGACGGAACGGATGGCACGCAGGCGACGTTGACCCTGCCGCATCCGGTTGCCTGAGACGGCAATTCGTCGGACGATGCCTCCGGCAAGATGGAGGCCGAGCATGCCGCGCACTATCGCTGTCGGTGTCGGGATTATGGAGTATCCGTTCCAGACCGCGGACGGGTTCTGGCGCTGGGTCGATCTGTGCGAACAGGGCGGCATCGATTCCATTTGGCAGACCGACCGTATCGTCAGTCGGACTCCCATCCTGGAGTGCATGACCGCCTTGGCGGCCATCGCCGGGCGCACGCGGCGGATCAAGTTCGGCGTTAACGTCGTCTCGGTGGCGCTGCGGGAGCCGGTGCTGCTCGCCAAGCAGTGCGCGACGATTGATGCGCTGTCCAATGGCCGGCTGCTGCCGGGTTTCGGCATCGGCAGCCCGCGCGGGCCGGAATGGGCTGCGATGCATATCGACACCGCGGTGCGCGGCAAAAAGACCGACGAGGCGCTGGAGATCATCAGCCGCCTCTGGGCCGGGGAGGCGCTGGATTACGACGGCCGCCATTTCAAGCTGACCAAGGCCCAGATCGCACCCCTGCCCGTGCAACCGGACCTGCCCATGTGGATCGGCGGCTCCTCAGACGCCGCCATCCGCCGCACCGCTCGGCTGGGCACTGGCTGGCAGGCTGGCGCCGAGACGCCGGAGGCGGTGGGCGCGGTGATCGCCGGCATCAAGGCGGCGCTGCAGGAGACGGGGCGGACGATCGACGAGGACCATTACGGCGCGGCGTTCGGCTTTCGCTTCGGCGGGCCGGACGATCCGGGCGTGGCGAAGGTGATGGAGCAGTATAAAGCGCGCACCGGCCGCGATCCGCGGGACCTGTTCGCGATGGGCGACGCGGCCGACATCATGCAGCGGCTGGCCGCTTACGTTGACGCCGGCGCCTCCAAGTTCATCCTGCGCCCGGTGGCCGAGGGGGACGCGGACATGCTGGCGCAGACGAAGCGGCTGGTGGAGGAGGTTTTGCCCGCCGTGGGCGCGCGTTGGCCGAAGCCGAAGAAGCAGGTCGCGGCGTAACGGCGGCAAGGACTAGGCGGGCATAAGGCGGCCGATGCTCAGACCGGCGATGCTCAGTTGGGCAATGTTCAGGGGGCCGGCTGCGGCATGTGAAGGCCGAGTTCGAGCTGTCGTTTCTTCGGCAAACCCTGCGAGACGATGACGTGCGATTGCCGGATGTAGTCCCGCAGCGCCGCATCCGGCAATCCAGGCCTGGCGAAATGCTGGATCCATTTCAGGCCGCGTGATGCAAGATAGGGGGCCGGACGCAGGCCCGGCTGCTCACTGAGTATCGCGTAGGAAAGATCGCTGACCTTGAAGGTGAACGCCGGCTGGCCAGCGTGATCACGCCCGATCGCGAACACCTTGCCGCCGACTTTCCAGACATGCGATCCGCCCCATTGGACCACGTAGGTCGTTGCCGGAAGCGTCCGGCAGAATGCGTTGAATTCAGTATCGTCCATGCATCCCGTCCGTAGCCACACCCGTCATCCCATAGCATCAATCGAGAACGACGGGCGCCGCGCTCTCCAGGTATGACGCCCTATCCGAGCCTGCGGAACTTGCGCAGGGACCGCAGATCGCCCGGCATTGGTTGCCCCGGGAATGTCTGCGGCCAGTTGGTCCACGACACCTCACCCACATAGATATCACCGCGGCTGTCCACCGTCAGCCCGTGCGGGGCGATGAACTGATCCGGCCCCAGACCCGGGCCCAGGCCGCCCAGGCGCGCCAGCCGCTTGCCGGTGTGATCGACGATCGACACGCGCGGCCCCAAATTCGGCACATGCCGGTTCACCGGCTGCACCGGACCGAGTTCGCCAATGTAACAAACTGGACATTTCCCGGAAGACATGAACAGGCCGCACGGCCGGTGCAGGTTGTTCCATTGCGTCTCGTACCGACCGTTGCCGTCGAACACCTGGACCCGGTGGTTTTCCCGGTCAGCAACGTAGACCCAGCCGTCGGCATCGCAGGTGATGTTATGAACGATATTGAACTCACCGGGATCGGTGCCCGGACCGCCCCAGGACAGCAGCAGGCGCCCATCCGGCGCATACTTGTGAACCCTGGCATTGCCGTACCCATCCGAGACGTAAATGTCGCCATTAGGCGCCATCGCCGTATGCGTGCAGCGGTGGAATGGCTCGCCGCTCATGAACGGGGCTGGCTTGCCGGCTGTGCCCAGCGTCAGCAGGACCTTGCCGTCCAGGGTGCACTGGCGAACCGTGTGGTCGGCGTCGTCGGTCAGCCACAGGGTTTCATCCGGCGCCACGAACACGCCATGGGCGCGGGGAAACACCCCCTCCCCCCATGAACGAAGAAAATTGCCGTCGCGATCGAACACGATCATCGGGTGTTCGCCGCGGTTGAAGACATAGACATTGTCCTTGCTGTCGACGCCAACGCCGCCGATTTCCTTGAACGACCAGCCGGGGGGCAGTTTCGCCCAGTTTTCCACCGGCTCGTACTGGTAGTCGCCGCTGCCAAGGGTGACCATGTGCGTTTCCTTGTTGTCCCACGCTGAAGTCTGCCATGGTGCCTGATCAGCCAAAAGGGTTGCTGCATCAACGGGCCGCTGTATGAGATGTTACGGCATGCGCAACCTGATGGCAGGCACTGCCTTTCGGGAGGATTGCCGGATGTCGAGGCATCTGCTGATCGCCGGTACCGGGCGGGCCGGAACCAGTTTTCTGGTTCGCTACCTGACCGGCGTTGGAATGGACACGCAGCTGTCCCGTGCCGGAGCGGCGGCCACATGGGACGATAACGCGAATGCCGGGTTTGAGAACTTGCCGTCCCCGGAACGAGCGGACCTGCCGTATGTTCTCAAGTCACCTTGGACATACCAGGTAATTCACGACGTGCTCGCCAGCGGCAGGCTGCAATTCGATGCGGTGATCCTGCCGATGCGGGATCTGACCGAAGCGGCCGCCAGCCGGTCGATCATCGAGATGCAGGACCTGCATCAGCGCGTCGACTGGATGGATCAGCTCGATCATACCTGGGAACATTTCGGCCACACACCGGGTGGCGTTGTCTATTCCCTCAATCCGCTCGATCAGGCTCGGCTGCTCGCCGTCGGGTTCCATCAATTGCTGGAAGCGCTGG
Organism: Acetobacteraceae bacterium; assembly: GCA_027311485.1. Classification (GTDB taxonomy): domain Bacteria; phylum Pseudomonadota; class Alphaproteobacteria; order Acetobacterales; family Acetobacteraceae; genus Rhodopila. The sequence continues at coordinate 78 of DAICYU010000528.1, read as the reverse complement.
TGCGGGCCGATATTCCCGTGGTGCTGCTGGCCTTTCCACGCTTCGTCAACGACGCCGGTTACCTGTTCCGGAAGCTGG
>DAICYU010000527.1 GCA_027311485.1 Acetobacteraceae bacterium | reverse complement strand
CGCCAGCAGCGCCGCGGTCAGGTGATCGGGGGATAGCGGCGGCGGGTCGGACAGCATCGCCGCCGCCGCTGCGACAGCCGGTTCGGTCGATGCAGGCGCCAACAGCGTGTCCCACGCCGCTACCGCGCCGAGCACGGTTCCGCCGCCGTCCGATTACCGAAAAGGCCGCACGTATCGCGGCAATATCGTATCGGATGCAATGATTTCATGTTGCACACTCGGGATGCTGTGTTCAAAAATTGTAGAAGAACAAAATAGAATGTAGTGACTGATCGACCGTGAATGACAGCCGGAATAGTCCACCGTTACAGCGCCAGTCAGACTGGCAGGTACGCGACCAGCCAGACCGGACTCACGTCCAAATTCAGCGAAGCCGGCCAAGGAATAAAATCACAATTCAGGATAAATGTCAAGACGATCCGAAATAACGCCCCGGACTATCGCTTAATCCCGACGTCCCGTCGCGACGAACGCCGTCAGCGGGATCGCCAGCCCCGTCCCGTCCCGGAACGAAGCCGCATGTGCATCGATATCCGCCGCGATCGCCGGCAGCGCGGCCGGCGCCTGCGCGTTGATCAGCGCCGCCATCCGCGCCGTCCCTGATCGCAGCGCCATCAGCAGCGCCAGCCCGTCGGCATGACGCCACACGCCCGTCAGCCGTTGAGCACCGATATGGCCGAACCCGGCCGCCCCCAGCGCCGCCCGGCAATCGTCCGGCGTGCGGAACCCGCCGCCCGGCGCCGGGGCACGCGACGCCGCCATCTCCCCTTCCCGCCGCACCGCGTCGAACACCAGCTTCCAGGCGGCATTCTCATCGGGCGCCGCCCAGATGGTGAACGCCAGCGCCGACCCCGGCCGCAGCACCCGATACGCCTCCCGCAGCGCCATCACCGGCCGCGGCACATGGTGGATGCCGAAATTGGAGACCACGGCGTCGAAACTGCGATCGGCATAGGGCAAGGCCTCGGCGTCGCCCTGATCGAACACGACACCGCCATGCCGCGCCCGCGCCACCCGCAGCATGGCGGCGGAGAAATCGAGGCCAACCGCCGTTGCGCCACGCGTGGCGGCGGCGGCGGTGACGAACCCGGGGCCACAGGCGACATCCAGCACGCGCATGCCGGCCGCCACACCGGCGCCATCCACACCGACCCCATCCGCCTTGGCGGCACCCACCCCGGCGGCATCGAGCAGCGCGGGAATGAACTGCCGCGTCGCGGTGGCGAAACTGGCCTCATACGTGTCCGCCGCCTGCTCCCACCCGGCATGCTCAAAGGCGCGGATCGCCTCGAAATCAGCCATCCCTGGATCGGGCATGCTCAATAGGTCCGGAACATATCCATGATCGCCTCGGGATCGTTGGTCACCGTCAGGGCCAGCGACAGCAGAATTCGCGCCTTCTGCGGATTGAGGTTGTCGGCGATCAGGAACCCGGCCTGCCGCAACCGGCTGCCACGGAACGTCCGCCCTGATCCCGCCCGGGTGGACTGCACCACCACCACGCTCTGTTGCACGGCCGCGGCCAGCGCCTCCACCTCCGCCGGCGTGCAGAACCCCGGCGCGAAGCCTGCGGCGACGATGCCGCGCGCCCCGGCCGCCACGAACGCCGGCACCGCGGCGCCATCCCCACCGGCGTAGGAGTAGGCAATGTCCACCCGCGGCAGCGCCGCCAGCGCCGAGACATCGAACGCCGTATCCGGCGCATGCCGCCGGATCGGCCGGCGGTAGAATTCCACCGCGTCCCCGTCCGCGTGGCCCAGCACGCCGAAATCCGGGGTGCGGAATGTCTGCAGCCGCAGCGTGGAGGTCTTCGTCACCTCCCGCGCCGCATGGATTTCATCGTTCAGCACCACCAGTACGCCCATCCCGCGCGCCTCCGGGCTGGCGGCGACACGGATCGCGTTGACCAGGTTCATGCCGGCATCGGATGACAACGCGCTGGATGGCCGTTGCGCCCCCACCAGCACCACCGGCACCGGCACCTTCACCGTCAGGTTCAGGAAATACGCGGTCTCCTCCAGCGTCGCCGTGCCATGCCCAATCACAATCCCCGCCAGGTCCGGATGCTCGGCGACAAGCTGGCTGCACAGCTCCACCAACCCCTTCCACTCGGCGAATCCGACGGCCGGGCTGACGATATTGCGGAACCGCACCGGCATCACCTCGGCGACCAGCGCCGTTTCCGGCCAGCGCGCCAGGATCTCATCGGCATGCATCACCTGTCCGGCGGCACCGTAATCCTGCAGGTCCAGCGGGCCGCGCCCCAGGGACGCGATCGTGCCACCGGTGCCGATGAACGCGACTTTCGGCTTGCTCATGCTGCTGTCCCCACTGTCTGGTCAACCAACGGCGGACGCCGCCAATGCCAATCGGTATCCATTTGATACGCGCCGGCAATCTTCAGGATGCGTCCCTCACCGAACGGACGTCCGGCGATCTGCAGGCCGATCGGGCAACCATTCGGATCGAAGCCGCACGGCACGCTGATCGCCGGCAGGCCCAGGTAGTTGAATGGCCGCGTATTCGCCGAAACCGCCATGAACCGCTTTTCGGTTCCCGGCGGCCCGTTATCGATATCGGTGGCCGCCAGCGTCGGCAGGCAGGTGCGGATGGTCGGCGTCACCAGTGCATCGACGCGCCCGAATACCTCGGCCGCGAACGCCTTCAGCACCGGTCCGCGGCGGCTGAGGGCTTCGATGTAGTACGCAGCCGGGATCGCATAGCCCGGATACATCCGCCCGCTGATATGCGCCCCATACGCCTGTGGGTCGGACCGCATCCATTCCGCATGGATCGGCGCCACCTCGGCGCGGGATACGATGCCGCCGTAGGCCGCCACCGCATCCATCAGCGGCAGCGCAAGCCGCACGATCTCGGCTCCGCGCGCGGCCAGCACCGCCAACGCGGCCTCCATCGCCGCCACCACCGGTTCGTCGGCACCATCCAGAAAGACGTTTGTCGGCACGCCGATCCGCTGCCCGCGCAGATCGCCATCCAGGTACCGCTCATAATCCACGACCGGTTCCCGCGCGCTGGTCGCATCGCGCGGATCATGCCCGGCGATCACCGTCAGCACCCGCGCGCAATCGCGCACCGAGCGGGCCAGAGGACCGACGTTATCGTGAGAGAATGAAAGCGGCATCACGCCATATCGCGAAACCCGTGTCTGCGTCGGCTTCAGTCCGGTCACGCCACAGGCCGAGGCCGGCAGCCGGATCGACCCGCCGGTATCCGATCCCAGAGCCCCCAGCGCCAGCCCGGCCGCGACGGCGGCGCCGGAGCCGGAACTCGACCCGCCCGTAAAGCGGCGCGTGTCCCACGGGTTACGCGCCGGCGGCCAGGGCAGGTCGAAGGCCGGCCCGCCGATGGCGAATTCATGCGTCGTGAGCTTGCCCAGC
>DAICYU010000526.1 GCA_027311485.1 Acetobacteraceae bacterium | reverse complement strand
CCGCGTGCATCCTTTCGCCAGCGCGGCCTATGCGACGTCGAAGGCGGCCCTTGCCGCGCTGACGCGTGAAATGGCCAACGATCTGGGACGTTTCGGCGTCCGGGTGAATGCCGTTTCCCCCGGTGAGATCGATACGGCGATCCTGTCACCCGGCACGCAGGACATTGTGGAGCGGGAGATCCCGTTGCGCCGCCTGGGCAGACCGCAGGAAGTGGAGGACCTGCTGTTCTTCCTGTGCTCCGAACGGGCCGAATACATTAGCGGGTCCGAGGTGCATATCGACGGCGGCCAGCGCGTATAACGGCGGCCTCCGCGGCGGATGGGGCGGCGGATCATGCGGGCCGGCGCTGGCAGCGAGCACGGTTCCAGTCTCGGATTGCCAGGTGATCCCGCCCATCCGCGAAAGGGCCTGATCAGGATGGATACTCTACCCGGTCAGGTTGCCCGCGTATTTCTGCAGCAGGTCCCAGCCGTCCGGCTCCATCTGCTGACTCACGGTACGGTAGTAGCCGGCCCTCCGCAGACCATCGCGGAATGAGGCGAGATCCGGCTGCGTGACGCCGATGCCGTGGGCCGCCATCGCGTCCCGCATCTGCGTCGCGGCTGTCATGACGTCGCGGCGTTGATCCAGCGCGCTGTTGTTGCAGGCGCCCGCGACGACGTCCTGCAATCTCGACGGTAGCGTCGACCAGGACCGTGCGCTGACGCACAGCCACAAGCCGTCCCAGAGATGGTGGGTCATTGCAAGGTTTGTCTGCAGCAGGTCCAGGCGCAGAAGCTGAACAAGTTCCAGCAGACTTTCCTGCCCATCCACCGCATGCGACCGCAACGCTTCAATCAGCTCATCCAGCGGCATGGTCACCGGCAGGGCTTTCAGCGCCTGCAGCAGGCCGATGGATTGGGGCTCCGGCTGGGTCCGGATACGCAGGCCCTGGAGGTCCGCGGCGGTCTGGATCGCCTTGTTGTAAGTGGTGATGTGCCTGAAGCCGAAATCCCAACAACGATCCATCGGCATGGGGCCGATCCGCTGGATGATCGTGCGGCGAATATAAGCGCCAAGGGCGCCATCGATCGCTGGCCAGACCTTGTCGTAGCCAGAGAAGGCGAACGCGCACCGCGGCGCGGCCAAGGACGGAAGTTCGTTCGCCAGGGTCTGGCAGGACAGCATGGCGGCGTCGATTTGCCCATGCTGCACTTGCGCCAGTAGCCCGACCGGGCTTCCGGCATCTTCGCCCGGCAGAATATGGACCTCCATCTGGCCGTTGGATTGTTTCTGGATAACATCCACCGCCTCCAGCAGACGGCGATGTACCGGGAAGGAGGTCGGGGCGTTGTGGGCGACACGCCAGATGATTGCCGCCGCCCTGGCTGGGCGCGCGATGAATGGCAATGCCAGCTCGGCCATGACGGACACCAGGGCGACGCGTCGCGGCAGGGCCGGACCGGATGTCGACGGACCGGATGTCGACGGAACGGCTGGCCGCATGGAACAAAGCCTTCCTTTACAGGCTGGCTTATCCCATACGTACCATCAGCTGATCAATGCAAATCCGCAACAGGCTCAGTCGGCTTTATGGCCGGCTGACTCGTCCTCATGTTCCCATTGGTGGGCGGTTTCGGTCGCATGCCGGTCCGACGTCGGATATCCCGTCGGCCGTTCCTGCTCATTCCGGTCAGCTGGCGGCTTGTTCGGCGCGCCGGCGCCGGTCACGCCGGAGTTCGCGGGCGGATCACTGGCCGGAAACGTATCCTCAACCGTCTTGTCCTGCTTGCGGTCAGACCGATTGGTTGCCTCTGGACCTGGCATCGTGGTTCCTTTCAGCCGGCATTGGGGCCGGTTGGGTACCAAACGCGGGCCGCCGTTCCGGGTTCACTGGTGCCGGGTTCACTGGTCCCGGGTTCACTGGCCCCGGGTTCACTGGCCCGCCGCGCCGTGGCAGTGTGCCGGCATGACAAGACCAATCCGCCTGGGCATGCTGACCCCATCCTCGAACACGACTCTGGAGCCCGTGACGACGGCCATGCTGGCCGGCCTGCCGGACGTCTCAGTGCATTTCTCCCGCTTCCGGGTCACCGAGATCGCGCTGAGCGACGGCGCCCTGGCCCAGTTTGACGACCGGCCCATCCTGGCGGCGGCGGAACTGCTGGCCCATGCCAAGGTGCAGGTGATCGCCTGGAACGGCACGTCCTCCGGCTGGCTGGGCTTCGACGCAGACGAACGCCTGTGCCGGCGCATCCAGGAGGCCACCGGGATTCCTGCCTGCACATCGATGCTGGCGATGAACCAGGTTCTGGCGGCAACCGGGGTGCAACGGTTCGGGCTAGTCACACCCTATACGGACGACGTGCAGCGGCGGATCGTCGCCAATTATGCCGGGCTTGGCATCACCTGCGACGCGGAGCGGCATCTGCGGATCCGTAACAATTTCGCCTTCGCCGAAGTGCCGGAGGCGACCCTGGCAGACATGATCCGGGCGGTGGCGGCGCAACGGCCGGACGCCATCGGCATCATCTGCACCAATCTGGGCGCGGCCCCCCTGGTCGCGGCACTGGAGCAGGAAACCGGCATTCCGATCTACGATTCGATCGCGATCGCGGTGTGGAAAAGCCTCTCCGTCGCCGGTGTCGATCCCGCTGGCGTGCAGGGTTGGGGCCGGCTGTTCCACACCAGCGTGACATAGGGCATCAGACCCGTCGTTCGGCCCGTATCGCGCTTGTGGTTGCGATCTGGCCCAGGATGGCCGAACCGAGCAGCACCGTCGCTACCGGATACACCGCGCCCGGGTGCCAGGATTCAACCACCACCGTGCACAGCATCCCGTAACCCATCTGCACGAAGCCATACATTCCGGATGCCGAACCGATCGCCTGGGGATTGACGCTGACCGAGCCCGCCAAGGCGAACGGGCTGGCCATGCCGGCGCCCACCATGAACAGCGTCACGGGCGCCACGATGGACAGCACCGTCAGGTAATGCGCCATGTCGGCCAGTGCGAACAATCCCGCGCCGCAGATGCACAGCGCGTTCGCCAGCCGTAGCGCAACCGGCACTGACAGGCGGCCGGCGATCCGGCTCGCGGCCAGGCTGCCGCCGCCAACACCCAGCATCAGCACAAGATAATACAGGCCCATATCCTGCGGCGGCTGGTGTAGCTGCGTTTCAAAGATAAACGGCGACGCCGACATGAATCCGTAGAATGCCGTGGTCGAGCACGCGCCACCCACGGCATACCCGCGAAAACGCGGCGATCGCAGCAGGCGCAGATAGCCGGTGATGAGCGATCGGCTGCCCGAGGCCGCCGGCGCGCGGGTTTCCGGCAGCCGGACCAGGCAGGCCAGCAGTGTCAACCCGCCGATGATGGCCAGCAGCACATAACTGGCCCGCCAACTGATATACGCGGTAAC
>DAICYU010000525.1 GCA_027311485.1 Acetobacteraceae bacterium | reverse complement strand
CCAGCCGGCGCGGTCGATCGCCTCCGCCGTCTTCTCCGGCTCATCCCAGTAGCCCAGCATTACCGGATAGCCGCGGGTGCAGAGCTCGCCGGTGGTGCCGCGCGGCACGACGCGCCCCTCCGCATCGACGATCTTGATCTCCACATGCGGATGCGGCCGCCCGACGGTCGCCGTCTGCTGCTCCAGCGTATCGCCTATCCGCGTCTGCGTGCTGACCGGGCTGGTTTCCGTCATGCCGTAGCAGATGGTGATCTCCGACAGGTGCATGTCGCGGATGCAGCGCCGCATGACCTCGATCGGACAGGGCGAGCCTGCCATGACCCCAGTCCGCAGGCTGCTCAGATCGAAGGTGCGGAATTCCGGATGATCCAGTTCGGCGATGAACATCGTCGGCACGCCATACAGCGACGTACAACGGTATTCGGCAACAGTTTGCAGCGCCGCCAGCGGATCGAACCCTTCGCCGGGAAAGACGATGGCCGCACCGTGCGTCAGGCAGGCCAGCGCGCCGATCACCATGCCGAAGCAATGATACATCGGTACCGGGATGCAGACCGAGTCCTGATCCGTGTAGTGCAGGATCTCACCGATGAAGTAGCCGTTGTTCAGGATGTTGTGGTGCGTCAGCGTCGCACCCTTGGGCAGCCCGGTGGTGCCCGAGGTGAACTGGATGTTGATCGGATCGTCGAACTGCAGCAGCGGCGCCAGTTCCCGCAGGCGCTGCCGATGGGCGTCGTCGCCCAGATGCGCGATCTTGTCGAACGCGAACGTGCCGGGCGCGTCACCGCCGACCTGGATCACCGTGCGCAGCGCCGGCAGCCGAGCGGCCTGCAATTCGCCCGGATGTGACGTGGCAAGTTCGGGCGCCAAGATATTGATCATACCGATATAGTCGCTGGACTTGAACTGTGTCGCCGTGATCAGCGCCTTGCAGCCCACCTTGTTCAGGGCGTACTCGACCTCGGTCAGCCGGTAGGCGGGATTGATGTTGACCAGGATCAGCCCGGCCTTGGCGGTCGCGAACTGGGTGATGATCCATTCCGCATTGTTGGGGGACCAGATACCGATCCGGTCACCCGGCTGCAGTCCCAGCGCCACCAGCCCGGCGGCAAACGCCTCCACTCTCTCGGCCAGTTCGGCCCAGGTCCAGTTCACGCCCTGCTGGCGAACGATCAGCCCAGGACGATGTCCCCATTTTGCGACCGTACGGTCAAAATGGACCCCGATCGTATCCCCGAGCATCGGCTGGTCGGAGGCGCCATGCATATAGCTGGGCGCGGGGTCAGACATCGGTTCCTCCCTGGGTGTTGATTGACCGGCATAATGCGTGGCGGATCGGCGCGTTACAACAGGGCAACGCCGCACTTTGCCATCGTTGAACGACGCGGCTGCTTACGACAGGAAAACAGATGGTGACCGCGCTGAGGCTTGCCGCAGGCGGACCGGCCGGCGCCACCCGGAGCCGCTCGGCATCACCCGCGCCCGGCCCCAAAACATCCCGCTGCGCACCCCACTGCCCACCCCACTGCGCACCGGGGGTCCGCCTGCCCGGATAACAGTGGCGCAAACGTCCGCGGTGACTATGCGGGGCCGATCAGAGCCGCCTGTACCGCCGCCCAACTCGCCTGGTCCGGCGCGCAAATCAGCCCGCCCGTTGTCTCGGCCGGTGTGTAGGGGGAGCCGTCGAAGCGCGCGCTGTAGCCGCCAGCTTCCTGGTGCAGCAGCCAGCCGGCGGCATGGTCCCAGGGCATCAGGCGGTTGTAAAACAACACATGACAGAAGCCCGCGGCGGCCATCCGGTATTCATGCGCCGAACAGCGCAGCCAGGTCGCGGATCCAAGCTGCGGCAGATTGGTCAGAACCCGCGTGCGCAATGGCTCTGGCAGATAATGGGTGCCGGCGATCGCCTCCATCCGCGCCAGTGGCCCCGGCTCAGCCACCCGCAGCGGCAGCACCTGCCCGTCCCGCGACAGCCACGCGCCCTGCCCCTTCAGGCCCAGCGCTACATCGCCGCACACCGGATCATGGATCGCTCCGGCCACGACCACGCCGCGCACGATCGCCGCCGCCATCACCCCGAACAGCGGCAGCCCGGCAACGAAGTTCCGCGTCCCGTCGATCGGATCGACCACAAACGCCAGCTCCGCCTGCCCCAGCCGCTGCAGCAGCGACGGATCGGCCGCGATCGCTTCCTCACCGACGATCAGCGCGTCCGGGAAGCGCGTCCGCAGCGCCGCCGAGATCACCCGCTCCGCCGCTTCATCGGCTTCGGTGACGGGATCGAAGACCGAGGTCTTGTGGCGCACATCGGCGCCGGACAAGCGCCGGAAGCGCGGCATGATTTCCTGCCGCGCGGCGTTGGCCAGAACAGCGGCGAGGAAATTCAGGTCATCGCGAGAAAACAACATGCGGGATCGCTCCTGGACTCGAACGGGCAGCATTCGCACCGGCGTGAATAGCGCAAAATCTCCGGCTCGGCGCGCCGGTGGCCATGACGTTTTGACTAATCGCTGATCGTCCGAACGCCTGCCCGCCGACCGCTTGTCCGAGCCGACCGCGTGCCCGCACCAGTACCGGCCACGATGGCCGATGATTAACCCGGCATCGTCACGGTCACCCGCAGGCCACCCTGCGGCCGGTTCGCCAGAGTCACGTCGCCCCCATGCGCCCGCAGGATATTCCGCGCGATCGGCAATCCCAGGCCAACCCCGCCCGTCTCCCGGCTCCGGCTCGGCTCCCCGCGATGAAACGGCTCGAACACCCGGTCCAGGTCCGCCGGCGGAATACCCGGGCCGTCATCGTCGATTTCCACCACCACCAACCGATCAGCGCCTTCGATCAGCCGCACCATGGCCGACCCGCCGTAATTGATCGCGTTCGACACAAGGTTGACGAAGACCCGCTTCAGCGACAGCGGCCGCGCCTGCACCGCCAGGTGTGCCGGCCCTTCGTAATTCAGCCGGTTCACCACGTCGGGCCGAGCGTCACCGGCCTCGTCGAGGATGGTGCGCAGCAGTTCGGCAAGGTCGAGGGACGAAACCGGCTCGGTTGTCCGCGCATCCCGCCCGAAGGCCAGCGTGGCGGACACCATCCCCTCCAGCTCCTCCAGATCGGCCAGGATCTTGGCACGTTGCTCATCATCCTCGACAAACTCGGCGCGCAGCTTCAACCGGGTGATTGGCGTCCGCAGGTCGTGCCCGATCGCCGTCAGCAATTCGGTCCGGTCCTGCACGAAGCGACGGATGCGCGCCGCCATGGTGTTGAAGGCAATCGCGGCGGTGGCGACCTCGGTCGGTCCGTCCTCCGGCAGCGGCGGTGCATTAACGTCGCGCCCCAGCGCCTCAGCCGCCGCGGCCAGGACGCGCACCGGCGCCGTCAGCCGCCGCACCGCCCAGATGGTCAGCAGCGCGGCG
>DAICYU010000524.1 GCA_027311485.1 Acetobacteraceae bacterium | reverse complement strand
CCTCCAGGCTGAAGCCGCGCTCACGCACCATCTGCGTGTACATCAAGGAAACGCGCGGCTCGACGCCGGAATTGCCGCCCATCGTGTCATCGATACGGCTGCCCTTGAGCTTGACCTCCAGCGGGCAGCAGACCTCATCGGTGGCGACGCATTGGATCGTACCGTCCCGCATGGCCTGCCACAGCGCCGCCTGATCCTCGGGGAATTTCAGGGACGGATAGGTGTGGTAGATCTGCCCGCCCGGCCGTTTGTAGTCCTCGGCATTGTAGAGAAGATACTGGTGCAGGGTTTCGCCATACACCGGGAAGCCGCGGCTGCGCGCCGCCGCCATCGCCGCCACACCGGTCTTGGCCGAGGTATGCACCATGTACATCGCCGCGCCCTCGACGCTTTCGGCCAGACGGATCACCCGGTTGAAGGCCAGATCCTCGGACAGCGTGGTATGGGCGGCGGCCAGGTTTTCGAAGCCCATGCGGTCTTCCCGCAGCAGCTTTTCATACATGTGCATAACGAGGTCATTGTCCTCGGCATGAATGCAGGTCAGCCCGCCCGCCTTCGCCACCGCCTTGATGACCTCCCAGATATCGCCGAACGGAACCATGTGCGCCATGCGCTGCGGCGTGATGTCGGTGGTGAACATTTTGACGCTGGCATATCCGGCCTGCACCGCTTCCGGAATTTCATCCAGCTTGGCCTGGCTGATGCTGTCGAACAGCATCAGATGCAGGCCGTAGTCGCAGTAGCAGGAGCCTTTCCAGTCCTTCTCGCGAAGCTCGATAGCTTCCCGCAATGTCTGCTCCTCGGCGACCGGCACGAAGTCGATCATTGTCGTCGTACCGCCGAACAGGGCCGCCCGGCTCACCTGCTCGGGTGGCCCGCTGATCGTCGGCTCCGGCTGATTCGGCATCTGCATGGCCATGCCGCAATGAATGTGCGGATCGACGCCGCCGGGAATGACAATCTGCCCGGTCGCATCGACGACCCTGGCGGCACCCAGCGCCGCAAGGCTGCCGGGTGCGCCGAAGGCAACGATCTTGCCGCCGGCCACTGCAAGATCCACGCTCTGCGCGCCGCCCGGCAGCACATGGGTGCCGCCGCTTATCACCAGATCGAACATGCCGTTTCTCCCCCCCTTTTTAGCCGAACGCGATCAGACGGTCGCGGCGGTGGATTGTGTTGCCGCGGCGGCCGGCGCCGGGCGGCGATCTTCCAGCAGGCGCATGTCACGCCCGACCCACGACGCCACGGCCCGGTCGCCGATATCGATCGGATCGGCAAAGTAATCTTCATCCAGGACATGCGCGACGAATTCCTCGCCATCGCCGAGGTCGATCGTCATCTTGATGTAGGTGCCCTGGTTTTCGATCGCGTGCACTTCGCCGGCGATGCTGTTAGGTCCGCTCGGATGAAGCTCCCCGCCCACGTGACGGCGCACCGTGATCCGATCGCGCCGCAGCGAGGCGAACAGGGTTTCCCCCTGAAGCACGCGTGTGCCATGCAACGGCACTTCCAGCCGGGCACCGGTGCTGGTCATCGCAACGGCGCAACCGTCCACGAGATGTTCCACGGTGCCCGAGAGCACGTTCTGCCCGCCGATGAAGCGCGCCACGTAGGCGTTCCGCGGCTGCATGAAAATCTGCCGCGGTGCCGCCGCCTGTTCGATCCGCCCCTGTTCCATGACCACAACGAGGTCAGCCACCGCCGTGGCTTCAAGCTGCGTGTGGGTGACGTGAATGAAGGTGATCCCCAGCTCCCGCTGGATGCGGCGCAGTTCGCCGCGCATGCGCAGCCGCAGGTATTCGTCGAGGGCTGAAAGCGGTTCGTCCAGCAACAGCACGCGCGGATTGGTGATCAGGGCGCGCGCCAGCGCCACGCGTTGCTGCTGGCCGCCGGACAGTTCGGCCGGCAGCCGGTTGGCGAAGGCCTCCAGGCGCACCTTCTCCAACAGCTCCCGCGCCGTGGTGTAGCGGTCGGACTTGCCGACGCCGCGCATTTTCAGCGCGAAGGCCACGTTGTCGATGACGCTGCGATGCGGGAACAGCGCGTAGCTTTGAAACATCATCGCCGTGCCGCGGTCGGCCGGGGACAGATTGGTTACGTTCCGGTCGCCGATCAGGATGTCGCCAGCGGTCGGCACCTCATGTCCCGCAATCATCCGCAGGATCGTGGTCTTGCCGCAGCCGCTGGGTCCAAGCAGGCAGCAGTAAGCACCATTGTCGATCCGCAGATCGAGATCGGCGATCGCCGGCGGTGCGCCGGGCGCATATTGCTTTGTGACACTGACAAGTTCGATCTTGCCGTTTCGGGCAACGGGGGCCATTTCGGGTTTCCGTGCTTGGGCCGGGGATGGGGCCGGCGATGGGGACGATGCGGCGGCGGCAACGGCAGCCTCGGCTGCGCCGGCGTGTTGGGTACGGTGGCGTTGGATCAGCGCAATCGAGCCAAGTGCCGCGCCGATGACGACGAATGAAACCAGCGTGGTCACCGTTCCCACCGCATACAGCGCCGGTGAGGTCACGTTCGTGGTCATCGCCCAGATTTCCAGCGGCAGCGTGTTGACGCTGCCCGCCGTCAGAACCGTGCGGGCGAATTCGTCGTAGGACAGGGTAAAGCCGAACAGCGCGACGCCGATGATGCCGGGCAGCAGGATGGGAAGCGTCACCTCCCGCGTGCGTTGCCAGGCGGTGGCGCCGAGGTCGCGGGCGGCTTCCTCGAACGACCGGTTGAAGCGTCCGATCACCGCGAACATCACCAGCAACCCGAACGGCAGGGTCCAGCTGAGTTGCGCGCCGAGGCCGGACACGCGCCAGTCGGTCTGCCAGCCGAGGAGCTGGAAGACCAGGGACACACCAAGGCCGACGAACAGGCCGGGCATGACCAGGCTGGCGATCGCCATGTAGAAGACGATGCTGGAGCCTGGGAAGCGGCGCCGGAAGCCAAGGCCGGCGCTGACACAAAACAGCACGGTGATGCTGGCGACCACCGCGGCCAGTTCGATGGAGCGGGTGAACGACCCGGAGATGTCGCCGCTGCGCCCGTTGTCCACCAGCTCATGAAACCAATGGGTTGAGAAGCCCCGCAGCGGAAAGGTCAGGCCGCCTTCCGGTCCCTGGAAGGACAGGATGTAGATCACCAGCATCGGCCCGTACAGGAATGCCAGGAACAGCACGAAGCAAAGGCTCAGCGCGTAGAAAGTCCATTGACGGTTGTTTGAAATCGCCACCTGCATGGTTTCGCCCCTAACTCGCCAGTTCCTTGCGGACATCGACAATGCGCAGAATGCCCGAGACCATCAGCATCACGACGATCACCAGGATGACCGAGCTTGCTGCCGCCGGCGGATATTGCAGCGCGGCGATTTCGTTCTGCAGTGCGGACACGACTGAGGCGCTTTGACCGCCACTCATGACCTTG
>DAICYU010000523.1 GCA_027311485.1 Acetobacteraceae bacterium | reverse complement strand
CCCGCCGCATCTCTGTCTGCCGGCCTTGTGGCCGTTAAGGGAATGGCTGCACCGGCCGCCGATATGCCGGGCCGGCTCGCACCCGCTCCAACTGCGTCTCCGCCGGCACCCGCGCAAGCGGCGCCGACGCGGGTGGCGCTCGCTGGTGATCCGGCAGGGCAGGGGGAAGCCGGGGGGCAGCCTCTCAATTTCCGCGTCCCGGACAGCTTTCGCCGGGAGTTCAAGATCTACGCCGCGACCAACGGGCTGAAGCTTAACGAGCTGCTGCGCTTGAGCTTCGATGCCTATCGCCGGCAGCAAGGCAATTAGACAAAAAGCACGAAAGCACGTTTTTTTCGATCTGTGGCCCCAATCTGAAACCGAGTCGCGTGACTTCAGGTCGCTTATTTGTTGCGGAGCCGGGGCCGCACCGACGTTTCCGCAAGCGGAATCCTTCAGGAAATACATAGATATCAGCACCTAAGCGCGAATCGCTCACACGAATCAGTAGACAGCCACGGAATTCGGTACAACACTCCGAAATCCCTAGGGAACTGATTCGGGTTCATCGATGTCGAAAGCTGCCGATCCAGCCGAGAAAAACCGCCTCTACCGTGCGCGCCTTCGCGCGAAGGGCGGGGAAGAAGTGCTGTTCCAGCTGCCGCGCGAGACGGTCGAACTCATCGATGAACTGAAGCAACGCCACGGCTTGCGCAGTCGCAGCCAGGCGCTTCTGCAACTGATCGAACATGGGAGGGCAACCGCCCAGCAGATGACCTGAAATGCGAAAGCCCGCCTTGCCGGGCGGGCTTTTGCGAAATTCGTGACGGGCCTTACGGCTGGCGTCGGAGGACACTGTTCCCCTCCAACCTAGTACGAAGACGCCTCTCAGGCAAGCGGAAATTGCCGTTTCCGCTAACAGGAGAGGCTTGCCCGTCGCGATCCAACCAAAAGGAGGATTGTGATGACGCAGGAAAATGCCCCGAGAGGGCATGGGGCAAGCACTGCCGGTTCCCCCACCGGTTTCCGACGCCTGACACCAGGCTTGCTGAAAACAGACCGCACGGCCGAGAGTTTTGCTGGCTTGCCGGAAGGCGTGACCATGCATGGCCAGCTGCTGGCAGCCTTCAAGGCGGCGGCGCCGCGGCTCGGTCTATCGCTCCGCGTCGTGCATGCGGTCGACTGGCTGTTCAAATTCACCCAGCCGCAGGATTGGACGAGGGGAGGGCACCCGATCGTCTGGCCGTCCTCATCCATGCAGCAGGAAGCACTGGGGCTTTCGCCCACGCGCGTCAAAGCCGTGAACCGGGCCATGATCGAATGCGGCCTGATCGCCATGAGGGATAGTCCGAACGGCAAACGCTACGGCAAGCGCGACGCCAAAGGGCGCATTGTGGAAGCCTACGGCTTCGACCTGGCGCCGATCGCCGCCCGCCACGCAGAATTCGTGAAGCTGGCGCGGGAAGCCAAGGAAGAGCGCGACGCACTACGCCGCTTGCGCCGGCGGGCAACGATCGCCCGCAACGGCATCGCCCAGATCCTGGAAACGGCCGCCGAATACGGCTTCGAGGGCGAGGAATGGACGCGCCTTGCCCGCGATACGCGGGACATCGCCACGGCGCTCAAGCGGGTCGAAAATCCCGACGAAGTGGCCTTGGGTGTGGATAACCTGGAGCGTCGGCAGCGCTCCGCGCGCGAACGGCTGGAAAACCTGCTTGCCGCTGTCGCTCCTGATATCCCAGAGGCTGTGAATCCGGACCCCTTGGGGGCCGAAAACGGTCCCCACCAATATACCTACAAACCAAATTCTTATCCTCAAGAGGATACGGTAATTGCCAACGAAGGAAGTAGTAGGCCGGGCGGCGAGGCTGGGATGTCCCGTCCAACGCCGGTGCGACCGCAGCCAGCGGAGCGGGGCAGGGTGCTTAAGCTCGATCCGGATGAACTGGTGCGCTTGGCGCCACGGCTGAAAACCTACCTCTTGCGGCCCGATCCCACCTGGCCGGATGTCATCGATGCCGCGGCCTACCTCAGATCGGATCTCGACGTGTCGAAATCGCTCTGGGGCGAGGCGTGCCTGGCCATGGGCCGCGAACAGGCCGCGATTGCGATCGCCGTCGTCTCGGTCAAAGACCCCGAGCATTTCCGGACCACGCCTGGCGGGTATTTCCGCGGCATGGTGATGAAGGCGAAGGCTGGCGAGCTCAATCTCGACCGCACATTGTGGGGGATGCGCCGGGCGACTGAACCACAAAGGGCGGCGAGGGGAGGGGCTGCTGCCCGCGCGCGGACGTGGCAGTGAGTTGTCCACATCCGCCCCGCGTTCAGGCGTTCCGCGACGACATGATCAAGGCTCTGCCTCGGGCGCCCAACAATCGCGCCTCGCTTGACGCTCTGCGAACGATGCCGACGCATCGGCTGATCCTCGCCTTCGTCACCTGGCGTATGCGGTTGATACCTGCCAGGCCCCGCATGGTGAAATTCTGGTCGGGCGGCGTGCCGCCGTCGGCGGCCCATGCGGCGCGGCAGAAGCTTGAGCCCTTTCTGAAAAAGGTCGTGGCGGGTCGCGACCTCACGCCACATCTTTCCGATCTGGTGAACACCAAAGGCATTGTTCTTCCCGGCGCTCGACCTGGGGACCGAAGCCGGGACATCGACATGGTTTTAACCCGGCATGGCCTGCATCACTTTCATGTCGGAAAAGTTGATCCAGCCAATCCCAAGGGGCGCAGCGGCAGCCTGGTTTTTGCTGAAGTGCTAGACAAGGAATTCCGCGTCGTGGCCTTGTCAGATCATCGCGTGTTCGATCATGGCTCAGCGGAGCAAAGGCGCTTCTTCCACATCTGCCAGTTGTATATGGCAAAGGACGTGCCGCCCGGCCAAGCATTCATGGCGAACCCGGTCATGGCATCCGGTCACTCGATGCTTGTCACTCTGTTCGCGGACCAATGCGATGATAAAATGCGGCAGCTCGATCCATGCCTGGACGATCCTGCCTTTATCGCTCGGCTCTATAACGATCAGCAGATCATGAGAGACGGCCAGCCGGTCACCAAGCCGACAAATCCATCTATGGCCTGGCATTTCGAGGACCTGCAATTCGGCATTCTTGATAAGCGGACCATGGTGTTTTTCTGCCTGTTTCCCTTCTTCGCTCGATAGCCAGGCGAGCGAAGACCGGCCCTTGTACGGGGCCGGCCCGGCTTGATAGCATCCGGTCCGCATAACGAAATTCCGCCAACCAACCCCCGCCTTGCGGGGAGAAACGACCATGCGTGCCCACCCCCGCCGAACACCGGAAGCAATTTATCAAGGCGTTTGAAAGCCTCGCCCGCCATCGCGAGCGGGCGCATCTACCTCCGCGGCTGGGGACAAACGCCGCACCTTTACGCGATCGAAGCGAAGGCAAAATGACCGAAAGCACACCAACCCGAAGCGTAA
>DAICYU010000522.1 GCA_027311485.1 Acetobacteraceae bacterium | reverse complement strand
CACGGCGGCGACCTGGCTGTGGTGGCCGCCGTGGTCGCTACCGTTGTGGTGCTGCTCGAGGGGTTGAAACGCTTCTGGCGTGCACAGCTGGCGAACTGATCGGGTGCCGTCAAGCGGGATCGCAGCCGGAAAGACGGCCAACGACGCGGATAAATCGCGTGTCAGCAGGTTCCACATTCGGCCGCTTTCTCCATCTTACGTCAGAACCGCGCCGTGCCCCAGTTCGAAGGACCCGCCGCGCAACCAAACCGTCCTTGCGGCCAGAGGACCCGTTTGTGTTCCAGCGGTGGCGCAATCAGGCTGTGCCGCTTGGCATTCGCGCCAGCACATCACGTCTGTCACTGTTGTTTGACGCCCGCCGGGCGAGCCTATATCGAAAGCAGCAAAGCCCGGAGGAGATGTCCATGGACCTGAGCTTCACCCCAGAGGAGCTTGCCTTCCGAGAGGAGGCGCGCACCTTCTTCCGCACCGCCATTCCCGACTCCATCCGCGCCAAGGTCGCCGAGGGCGAGGGGCTGACGCGGGATGACATGATCAACGCGCAACGCATCCTGAACCAGCGCGGTTGGGCGACGGTCAACTGGCCGGTGGAATGGGGCGGACAGGCATGGTCTCCGGTCCAAGTGTATCTCTACCAGGATGAGATGCAGCAGGCGAACTGCCCGACACCGATCGCCTTCAACGTCTCCATGGTCGGGCCGGTGATTGCCCAGTTCGGCAGCCAGGCGATGAAGGAGCGTTTCCTGCCGCCCACCGCCAATGCCGATATCTTCTGGTGCCAGGGCTTCTCCGAGCCGGGGTCCGGGTCCGATCTCGCCTCGCTTCGCACAAAAGCCGAGCGGCAGGGGGACAAATATATTGTCAATGGGCAGAAGATTTGGACGACGCTGGCGCAGTATGCCGACTGGATCTTTTGCCTGGTCCGCACGGATCCGACGGCCAAGCAGCAGGAAGGCATCTCCTTCCTGCTGATCGACATGAAGACTCCCGGCATCACCGTCCGCCCGATCATCACGATCGACGGCGGCCGGGAGGTGAATGAAGTCTTCTTCGACAACGTCGAAGTGCCGGCGGAAAACCTGGTCGGGCAGGAGAACAAGGGTTGGGACTATGCCAAGTTCCTGCTCGGCAACGAACGCACCGGCATCGCCCGCGTCGGCGCATCCAAGGCCAAGATCGCCCGCATCAAGGAACTCGCGTCCCTGGAATTCGCCGGCGAACGCCCGTTGATCGAAAGCCCGAAGTTCCAGGAAAAACTCGCCTTGGTCGAGGTCGAGCTTAAGGCGCTGGAAATGACCCAGCTTCGTGTCGTCTCCGACGAGCGGAAGCTGGAGAAAGGGCGACAGAACCCGGCATCGTCCATCCTGAAGCTGAAGGGATCGGTGATCCAGCAGCAGCTGACGGAACTGCTGATGGAAGTCGTCGGCCCGTACATCATGCCGTACCAGCGTGATTTCGAAGGCAACAACGAACCGATCGTCGGCCCCGAATATGCCAGTGAGGCAGCGCCGATGTACTTCAACTACCGCAAGGTCTCGATCTACGGCGGATCGAACGAGATCCAGCGCAACATCATCGCCAAGGCAATTCTGGGGCTTTAATCATGGATTTCGACCTGAGCGATGACCAACGCCTGCTGAAGGACAGCGTCGATCGGCTGATCGCCGATCAGTACGGCTTCGAGCAGCGCAAGAAATACATGCGCGAACCCACCGGCTATAGCGCCGCCGTGTGGGATCAGCTCGCCGAGCTGGGTCTGCTCGGCCTGCCGTTCGAGGAAACCCTGGGCGGCTTTGGTGGTGGTCCGGTGGAAACCGCGATTGTCATGGAAGCATTTGGCCGCGGCCTGGTGCTGGAGCCGTACTTCGCCACTGTGATCCTGGGTGGCGGGCTGCTCCGCCGTACCGCGCCGGCTGCGGTGTTGGGCGCCCTGGCGCCGCGCGTCGCTGCGGGCAAGCTGAAGCTCGCGTTCGCGCATATCGAACGCCATTCGCGCTACAACCTGAACGACGTGACGACGACGGCGCGTAAGGACGGCAGCGGCTATGTGTTGGATGGCGCCAAGAGCGTCGTTATCCACGGCGATGCTGCGGACCAAATCTTTGTCACGGCGCGGCTGGCCGGTGACCGGCGGGACCGTGAGGGGATCGGCCTATTCCTGGTGGATGCGGCCACACCCGGCGTCAGTCGCCGCGGCTACCCGACCCAGGATGGCCAGCGCGCGGCCGAAATCACGCTGACCGGGGCGCGCGTGGCGGCGGATGCCATGATGAGTGAAAATGCCCTGCCAGCCATCGAGCACGTGGTCGACGAAGCCATCGCCGCGCTGTGCGCCGAGGCTGTTGGCGCGATGCAGTGCATGCAGGACCTGACGCTGGAGTATCTGAAGACCCGCAAGCAGTTCGGCCGCCCCATTGGGTCCTTCCAGGCGCTGCAGCACCGCTCGGTCGATATGCTGGTGGAACTGGAACAGGCGCGCAGCATGGCAATGTTCGCGGCGGTGATGGCCGCCGAGGACGATCCGGTCGAGCGCCGCAAGGCAATCTCGGCCGCCAAGGTGCAAATCGGACGGTCCGGCCGGCATGTCGGGCAGGAGGCGATCCAACTGCACGGCGGCATCGGCATGACCACCGAATACGCCGTCGGGCATTACTTCAAGCGTGTCACCATGATCGACCATCTCTATGGCGATGCCGATACCCACCTGACCCACCTCGCACGGCTTGGCGGCCTGTTCGGCAAGGCGGCCTGACATTGGCATCGGTGCTGCTTGACCTGGACGGGACGATTTCCGACTCCCGTCCGGGCATCGCCGGCTGTTTCCGGTTCATGCTTGCGCAGATGGGACACGATCCGATGGTGGCCGGCGACGTGACCTGGGCGGTGGGGCCGCCCATTGCCGTGTCCATCCGCAAGCTGCTGGAAATTTACGGCGACGACCGGGTTGATGAAGCTTTACTAATATATCGCGCTCATTACTCGGATGTTGCAATTTACGATTGCACTGTCTTTGCGGGCATAAGCGGACTGCTGACCGAGTTGCGTGACGCCGGTCACATTCTGTGTGTTGCGACATCAAAACGGCGGGATTTTGCTGATCGGGTTGTGGACTATCTTGGCCTGCGGCCGTTGCTGCCGAAGGTGTATGGCGCGCTGCCTGGTGGCGGACTGGATAACAAGGCGGATTTACTGGCCGAAATCCTGCGGGTCGAAGGCTATGATCCGGCCGCGACGATCATGATCGGCGACCGCTATCACGACATCCATGCTGCAAAGGCCAACAATCTCCTGTCAGCCGGTGTGCTGTGGGGCTACGGTGGCGCTGAGGAGTTGCGGCAGGCCGGCGCGGACCACCTGGTTGACTGGCCGGAGGAGATTCCAGCACTCTTGCCGTTGGGCTGATGTCGTCGTCACCTCTCGGGC
>DAICYU010000521.1 GCA_027311485.1 Acetobacteraceae bacterium | reverse complement strand
GAGCCAAATGCCGGCCTGAATACGACGGAGATCACCACCAAGGCCGAATTGCACGGTGATCACTACCGGATCAACGGCACCAAGATCTGGACCTCGACCGCACAGGTTGCCAACAAGATCCTGCTGCTGGCGCGGACAACGCCGCTGGATAAGGTCAAACGCAAGTCGCAGGGTATGACGCTGTTCTATACCGACCTCGACAAAACCCACGCCGAGGTGCGGCTGATCCACAAGATGGGGCGCCACGCCGTCGACTCGAACATGGTCTTCTTTGAGGATATGCGCGTGCCGGTGGAAGACCGCATCGGCGAGGAAGGTGAGGGCTTCCGTGCTTTGTTGCATGGCCTGAATCCCGAGCGGGTGCTGATTGCCGCCGAGGCAGTCGGCATCGGCCGAGCGGCGCTTGCCAGGGCGGCGCGCTACGCGCGTGAGCGTGTGGTGTTCGG
Source organism: Acetobacteraceae bacterium (assembly GCA_027311485.1). GTDB lineage: Bacteria > Pseudomonadota > Alphaproteobacteria > Acetobacterales > Acetobacteraceae > Rhodopila. The sequence goes on along the minus strand of DAICYU010000521.1, from coordinate 2,978 downwards.
TCGTCCGATCGGCCAGAACCAGGGAATCCAGCACCCGTTGGCCAAGAATTGGGCCGAGCTTGAGGCGGCGGACCTGATTACGTTCAAGGCAGCCTGGATGTATGACAATGGCCGGGAATGTGGCGCGGAAGCCAATGCCGCGAAATATCTGGCGGCCGAAGCCGGCTATCGCGCCGCGGAGCAGGCGGTTCTGACCCATGGCGGCATGGGCTACGCCCAGGAATATCACGTCGAGCGGCTGTTCCGGGAAAGCATGCTGCCCCGGATCGCGCCGGTCAGCCGCGAATTGATTCTGAGCTATCTGGCGGAACGGGTCCTGGACCAGCCGAAATCATATTAGATCGGGATGCCTTCGGGGATGAACGGCCATCCCGCTCTGAACCTTTGCCCGCTCTGAACCTTTGTATGATCGCGCGATTTAGACCTACGGCGATGCCGCCTTCGGTCATCGCGCTTCAGGCAACGCCGACCACCGTTCCCAGCGTCTCGCCGATCGGCCGGTGCAGCACCAGGTCGGCGACGTCGTCCAGGCCGGTCGGTTGCAGGTTCAGGATGACCAAACGGGCGCCGTTGCGTTTGGCCAGCTCTGGAAAAGCGGCGGCCGGATAGACGACCAGTGACGACCCGATGGCAATGAACAGGTCCGCCAGCAGGCTCTCCCTCTCGGCTCGGCGCATTTCGTCCACCGGCATCGCCTGTCCGAACGAGATCGTCGCGGTCTTGACCCAGCCGCCGCAGGCGCAGTGCGGCACGAGGTTGTCCTTCTCGAAGTCGACCTGTAGCGACTCGATTTCATAGCGCGTGCCGCAATCGAGGCAGTGTGCGTAGGTCGTGTTGCCGTGCAACTCGATCACCTTGTCATCGGGGATGCCGGAGTCCTGATGCAGCCCGTCGATGTTCTGCGTGATCACTGCCGACGCCCGCCCCGTGCGTATCAGTTCCGCCACGGCACGGTGGCCGCGATTGGGTGTGGCTTGTCGCAGGGTCGGTTCCATGGCGAAGCGCCGCCGCCACGTCTCCCGCCTTGCCTCGGCGGATCGCAGGAAGTCGGAAAAATCGATGGGCGTCTGCCGGGTCCAGACACCGCCAGGGCTGCGGAAGTCCGGGATGCCGGACTCCGTGCTGATCCCGGCACCGGTGAACAGCACGATGCGGTCGGCATCGTCGATCAACCGGGCGAGTTCCCGCAGCTCCTGGTCCATATCTGGCCTCGTGTCTTCAGAACGGTTCCGGGTAGTGTCCGGCGTAGAAACTGATCGGTGGCTTCGCGTCCGGATCGGTGACAACGTCAATCAAGGTCGGCGCGTTCGACGCGAACGCAGCATCCAGCGCCGCCCCGACATCCTCCCCGCGTTCCACGCGGCGTCCGTCCACGCCGCAAGCCCGTGCAATCGCGGCGTGATCCACCGCGGTGAAATCCACGGCATCGGTATGCTCACCAAAAATCACGTCTTCGGCATGCTTCTGATAACCGAGGATACCGTTATTCAGAACGATCACGGTGATCGGCAACTTCAGCCGACGCAGCGTTTCCAGCTCTGCCCAGCTATGGGCGAAACCGCCGTCGCCGCACAGGCAAACCACCCGCCGCGTCGGCGCGGCAAACTGGGCACCGATCGCCATCGGCAGTCCCCAGCCGAGACCGGCGATGCCGCGTGGCGTCAGGAAGCGCTGCCCGGCCTTGCGGGCTTCCAGCCCGCCGACGATCCATATCGAGGCGTAGGAGGCATCGGCGACGGCGATGTCATCCGGCCCCATGCGCCGGTCAAGCTCCGCCATCACGCGTTCTGGCCGCACCGGCCCGCCGTCGCGGCTGCGCACAGTGGCAACTGTCTTGCGCCACGACGATACCGCATCGGCGATTTCGGTTTCGAGTTGCTGGCGCTGCGCCGCCCTTGCGGACAGGTCACGCTTCTGCAACGCGGAGCAAAGAGCCGCGAGCGTCAGCTTGGCGTCGCCGACCAGGCGCAGCGACTCGTAGTTGCGTCCCACCTCCATCGGATCGCTGTCCAGATGGATGAATTGGGCGGATGGCGGGAACAGCTTCCAGCTATCGGTGCCGTTCTGGTTCGTCCGGTTGCCGATCAGGATGATAAGATCACTTCGCTCGATCATCGCCCGCATGCCGAATGTGCGGGCACCGCGTCCCATCACGTAGCCAACGACCCCCAGCGTCAGTGGGTGGCTTTCGCTGACGACGCCTTTGCCCATCGTTGTCGTCCCGACCGGCAGGTGCGCCAGGTCCTGCAGCGCCGCCAGTTCGGCGTAGGCCCCAGACGAATGAACGCCACCGCCCGCGACCACGATCGGTTTACGCGCCGCTGCGATCAGGTCGGCCGCATGCTCGATCACCGCCGGATCCGCCTGGGTGCGGTCGAGCGGATAGATCCCCAGGGACTGCCTGCGCGGCGACGGCGGCGGTGCGGACTCGATCAGAAGGTCGGCCGGCACCAGGATGACAGCCGGCCCCGGCCGGCCCGACGCCGCGGCGGTGAATGCCATATCGACATAGTCTTCCAGACGGTCGGCCCGGTCGATCCGGCGCACCCATTTCGCCACGGGTGCGAACATGTTCAGGTGATCCAGTTCCTGGAACGCATTCCGGTCCGTCGTCGCGCGCGTCACTTCCTGAACCAGCGCGACGATGGGGATCGATGCCTTCAAAGCCTCCGCCAACGGCGGCACCAGCAGGGTGGCCGCCGGCCCGTTCTGCGCGGTCACGACGCCAACCCGGCCCGAAATCCGGGCGTAGCCGTCCGCCATTGCCCCGCCGGCATTTTCCTGACGGTAGGCGGCCTGGCGAATGCCGACATGCGGCGCCGCCAGATGGAACGCACTGGGGAGGCTCTGTCCGAAGGTCACGGTAACGCCATGGCGTGCGAACGCTTCCGCAAGCCGCAATGCCACATTCGAATTGGGGGTGTTCATCGACGTCTCCTTTTCCTTTTATCGTTACAGGCTCCGGCGTGGCCCGGCTA
>DAICYU010000520.1 GCA_027311485.1 Acetobacteraceae bacterium | reverse complement strand
GTATGTGCGGCAGAGCGCCGACAAGGTGGTCTATTCGAAACTGTATCATGAGCTTCAGCATGGCGTCGCCGGCGCCATGCTGCTGAAGGAACTCGGCTTCGATCATACCATCGTCAGCACGGTGGCGCTGCACGCCGGCAACTCCCCCTATCACGGCCGCAACCACGAAGCTTACGTGCTGCACTACGCCGACTACTTCGCCACCGACCATGCCATCATGCAGGAGCCGGGCGAGCAGGAACCTTACTATCAGAAGCATTGGCGCTAGGCGGCAATCTGGCTACGGTTTCCGCCGGCCAATAACCGGAGGAAACCAAACCATGAAAGCCGCCGTCTTCCATGCGCCGCACCAGCCGCTGACCATCGAGACCGTCGATATCGAGAAGCCGAAGCGGCGGGAGGTGCTGTTGCGCACGGCCTATGCCGGGCTGTGCCACTCCGACCTGCATTTCATGGAGGGTTTGTACCCCTTCCCCACCCCCGCCGTGCTGGGCCACGAAGGCGCCGCCGTCGTCGAAGCGGTGGGCGAGGACGTCACCTACGTGAAGCCGGGCGACCATGTCATCACCTGCCTGTCGGTGTTCTGCGGTGAATGCGCACAGTGCACCACCGGCCACACCAACCTGTGCGAGAACACCGAGGTCAAGCTGCTGCCCGGCCAGGCTCGGCGTTTGAAATGGAAAGGCGAGGTGCTGCATCAGGCCTTCAACCTGTCCGTGTTCGCCGAACACATGCTGGTACACGAACATGCCGTGGTGAAGATCAACAAGGACATCCCGCTGGACCGCGCCGCCCTGGTCGGCTGCGGGGTCATGACCGGAGTGGGCGCGGTGTTCAACGCGGCGAAGGTGGAGCCGGGCAGCACCGTGGCCGTGCTGGGCTGCGGCGGCATCGGGCTGTCGGCGGTGAACGGCGCGGCACTGGCCGGCGCGGCCCGCATCATTGCCGTCGATACCAACCCGTCGAAGCTGGAAAAAGCGCGGGAGATGGGGGCGACCGATATCATCAACGCGTCCAACGTCGATCCGGTGGCGGCGATCAAGGACATGACCGACGGCCAGGGCGTGCCGTATTCGTTCGAAGCCATCGGGCTGAAGACGACGGCGGAACAATCCTTCGCCATGCTGCGGCCGGGCGGGGTGGCGACGATCATCGGCATGATCCCGTTCGGCACCAAGATCGAGCTGCACGGCGCCGACTTCCTGCGCGACCGCAAGATCCAGGGCACCAGCATGGGCGGCAACCGCTTCCGGGTAGACATGCCGCGGTTGCTGGAACTGTGGCGGCAGGGGCGGCTGAAGCTGGACCACCTGATCTCCGGCAAGATCAAGCTGGAGCAGATCAACGAAGGCTTCGAGCAACTGAAGTCCGGCGCGCCGGTGCGCAACCTGATCGACTTCGGCGTGGTATAGCCCCGCACGATAACGGAACGGCCCGGTGTGGCAATCATCACCGGGCCGGCCGGCGTTGACGGCACCAACGGCGTGTTTCAGCCTCCCCCGACGATTGGGGAGGGTATGAAGACATGGCCAGCGAATACACCGTCGGCGACCTGGTAGCCGAATTTCTCGCCGCCTGCGGCGTCACCACCGTGTTCGGCATCGCATCGGTGCACAACATTCCGATGCTGGACGCGATCGGCCGGCGCAACGCCATTCGTTTCATGATGGCGCGCGGGGAGCTGGGCGGCGCGCACATGGCAGACGGATACGCGCGGGTGAATGGCGGGCTGGGCGTGATCTTTTCGTCCACCGGCCCGGGCGCGGCAAACGCGGTGGGTGGGTTGATCGAGGCCCGCTTCGCCGGCTCCCCGGTGCTGCACATCACCGGGCAGACCGCGACCCGGTACGCCGATCGGGAAACCGGCACGGTGCATGATGCCTATGACCAGTTGGGCATGATGGCGTCGGTGTCGAAGGCAGCGTATCGCATCCGCTCCCCCCAGAACGCGATCGGGGTGCTGACCCGCGCGGCGTCCGAGGCACTGAGTGCGCCAATGGGACCGGTGAGCGTGGAGGTGCCGATCGACCTGCAGCGGCAGAATATCGAGCGGCCGGCGATCCTGGACAATTTCGTGCTGCCGCTGGCTCAGCCGCGCACGCCGAGCGGGGCGGAGCTGGATGAGCTGGCGGCGCGGGTGATGGCGGCGAAGCGGCCGCTGCTGTGGCTGGGCAATGGGGCGAAGCAGGCGGGTTCGGCGGCGGCGAAGCTGCTGGACATGGGCTTCGGCATGGTCAGCAGCTTCAACGGCCGTGGCACAGTGCCCGAGGATCATCCGCGCAACATGGGCGGGCTGACCGGCAACGGCATGCCGCTGATCACCGATTTCTACAAGACGGTGGATCTGTGCCTGGTGGTGGGCTGCCGCCTGCGCGGGCATGAAACCGGCGACATGAACCTGAAACTGCCCGAGAACATCATCCAGGTCGACAGCAACCCCGCCGCCAACGGGCGCACCTATCCCAACCAGTATTTCGTCTGCGGCGATGCCAAGGCGACGCTGGAAGGGCTGGTCAGCCGGATCGAGGACAAGCTGCGTGTTGCCCCTGGCTATCCGGACGAATTCGCGGCGCTGAAACGGGCGGCGCAGCAGGAATTCATCAGCACGCTGGGCGCCTATGGCACGTTCAGCGAGCAGTTGCGGGGCGTGATGCCGCGTGACGCGATCTGGGTGCGGGACGTGACGCAGAACAACACCACCTGGGGCAACCGCATCTTCCCGATCTACAATCCGCAGCAGAACGTCTATCCGGTGGGTGCCGGCATCGGCCAGGGACTGCAGCTTGGTATCGGCGCCGCGGCGGCGGCGGGCGAGCGCAAGACGGTCGTCATGACAGGCGACGGCGGCTTCTTCCTGAACGTCGGTGAACTGTGGACGGCGGTGCAGGAAAAGCTGGACATGGTCGTTATTGTGATGAACGATCGCGGCTACGGCGTGATCAAGCGCATCCAGGACGCCACCCAGGGGCGCCGTTTCTACGCCGACCTGCAAAGCCCCGAGATTTCGAAGCTGGCGGCGCTGTCGGATATCCCGTATTTCCGCTGTGAACGAGCCGAAACATTCGGCGCGACCGTTGCCGAGGCGCTGGCGATCAAGGGGCTGACGATGGTGGAAGTCGATATGACCGCAGTGGGTGAGTTCCCGCCGTACTATCCGTTCAACCAGAAGCCCTGACGCGGCCGCCGGGATGATACACGCAGTCCTGGGCCTGTCCGGCCTGCTGCTGCTGGCGTTCCTGTTTAGCGAAGACCGGCGGCGGATTCCCTGGCGGACGGTGGCGGCGGGGGTCGGGCTGCAGATCGGCTTCGCGCTGCTGCTGATCGGGCTGCCGACCACAAGCCGCGTTCTGTTCTGGCTGAATGACGGCGCCGACGCGCTGAACCGGGCGACGCTGTCCGGCACGCGGTTCGTGTTCGGCTACCTGGGCGGCGGCGCCCTGCCCTTCGCGGAA
>DAICYU010000051.1 GCA_027311485.1 Acetobacteraceae bacterium | reverse complement strand
TCGGCAGCAATCAAGCAACCAGCCTGCAAGCTCTGCTGGACCGTTGTCGGGCGGTTCCGGCCCAAAGCGGCGACGCGTCGGGTGATCGTGGTTTGGGTGCGGCTTGCAGCCAGCTTCACCGGACGCTGCATAATCAACCCGGCAACACCATGACGCCCAGCGCCGAGCCGTAGCGGGTCAGTACCACAAGCGAAGGCCGAAGACGAAGCGGAGGTCGTTCAGGCAGCGGCACGTCCATCTCAAAAATGGCCATTCATTCCGATGCATCTGCTGCAGGCCCAAGGCGGTGTGTTGGTTGGGTGAGACAGACCAAGGCGATGCGGAACCGGACACTTTCAACAGGTAGGCGGGTAATCATATGAGTTTCTTCAAGCGACTTGGACAACTTGTCGCAGCCAGGGGCGATGCCGTACTCGACGCGGCGGAGGTCCCAGCGCAGACCTTCGATCATGCCTACAACAAGATGCTCGACACGCTGACGGACCTTCGCCGGGCTATCGTTGAAGTGATTACCGCCAGGAAGCAGATCGAGCAGCAGATCAACGGCCTCACCGAGCAGAACGGCCGCATCGACCAACAGGCGCGGCAGGCTTTGCTTCAGGGCAACGAGACCCTGGCGCAGCAAGCGTTGCTGAAGCGGCCGCCGCTACAGGCACAGATCGCGGCGCTCAACGGCCAAAGGCAGCAGATGGTCGACAAAGGCTCCAGCCTCGAGCTGGCGGCCCAGCGCCTTGCCGCACGAATCCAGGCATTCCGGAGCGAGAAGGAAACCCTGTCCGCGACATCGACCGCCAGCGCGGCCCAGGTCAAGGTGTCGGCTTCCCTGGCTGGGGTGGGAGAGGAAATGGGCAGCATCAACGCCGCCATGGAGCGTGCCCGGATGAAGATCGCCCGGCAATCCGCCCGGGCCGCGGCGCTCGACGAGGTGGTGGGGCAGATCGATTTCAACACGGGAATGCCGATCGATCCCGTGCAGCTGCAACTCGATCAGGCGTCGGCGCAGGCGTCCATAGCCGGCGACCTCGACCGGCTGAAGGGGCAGCTCGGCCTGCCGAGCTCGCAACCGCCCATCCAGCTGACCAGCCAGCCGGTGCCCAACGCCAAGGGACGCACAGGAGAGGCATCATGATCGTCCGCACCATCGGCCAAGGTCAGTGCGAGATTCCCGACCGCGAGCATGCCAAACTGGACCAACTCGACAAGGCCCTGATGACGGCCATTGAGGCCCATGATGACATAGCCTACGCCCGGGCACTGGCCGACTTGCATCATGTCGTCGCAGCACATGGCGTCCCCACACCGGACCATCATTTTGGTCCCTCCGACGTTATCCTGCCGGATGCCGATACGACACTCGACGAGGCGGTGGCGCTGGTTCGGCATGGCGATCTGTCCTTGCACGAGCCGAAGTAGCTGGAAATGAGCGCACACCCGATCGCACCGCCCAGCATTCTGACACGGATGCGAGCCTTGGTCACCGGGGAGGTCTCGGCCGATACCTTGGAATCGTATCGCAGCGCCGGGGGCGCGGCCTACAAGTTGTTTATAGACGCCGAGCGGCGCCGCGACGAACTTGTCGCGGCAGGCAAAACGCCGTGGACTATGAGCGCGGCCGAGCGCAGCTTCCTGGCTTCAGCCTGGGTGGCGTTCGCCTTGCAAACGATCGGAGATGCTTTCCTTCAGGCCGATTATGAGGCCGATCCGGGCACGGTCGGTTTTGTGCCCGCGATCACAGCGCAGCAGGCGGGCCTGTTTTACAACGAGGTGGCGGACTGGCTGGGCTTCGCCGCCAAGGCCGAAAGCGACGAGCGTTTCCGTCTTCCCGTCCACATGCCGTTCGACCTGCCAGCCTTTGTCGAAGTTGAGCCATGTCCGTCTGCGCACCTCCTTGCGATGCTGGCGGCTGGGCGCAAGGTCGTGGAGCATGCCGGCATCGCGGTCGCGGATTGCGCCCGCTCGGTGAAGGGCGGCGGCCACGACCAGGAGGTGGCCACCTTGAAGGGGCGGATGGCGGCGATCTCAGCGTCGCACGACTATGCGCAAAGCATGCATCGTGATGGTGTCGCGTCCAATGAGGTTCACGAGATAATTGAAACGACGATCAAGACGGTGATTATGGATGCGTTCCGTATCGGCCAGATCGCGGTGATGCCGGAGGCCGACATCCAGGCGGCGCCATCCTCGCCCTGGGCGGCGCCCGCTTCCCGGCCCAGCCTGCCCTTGCCTGGCCAGCCAGGGTTCGACCGTTTCTGTCTGACCGATCCCCACGCCCTGGGCCAGTTCGTGGGCGACGCCAAGGCTCGTCGAGCGGTGGACGATCTCTGGGCGCATGACCCGTCGCCGCAGCAGACGCTGGCTCTGCACGAGCAGATCCTGGCTGCGTTGGCGCGCGGCGACATCGAGTACAGCAAGGGGAGAACGGGGCGGATCGGCAGTTACTACTGCTGCCCTTGGTCGGCGATCTACCATGTCAACCGCCCGATCGTGATCGGCTGGTACCGGCTCGAGTACGGCCAGGAGTTCACCTACGACGTATCGGCTGAGGACATGGCCAGGGGCGGAGCATTCAAGCGAGATATTCTGGTTGGCTCGTTTTCCAGCACGTCGAAAACGGATTACTGTGATGACACCTAGAAAACGGCGCCGAGCGCCGAGCCTTACTAGGTTAGTACCACAAGCGAAGGCCGAAGACGAAGCGAACGTCATTCACGCGGCCATCCTGCTCACGCGTGAGATCGGCTGTGCCGCCGAAGAAGCGCTGGTAAGCAACGCCGACATATGGTGCAAATTTGCGGGTAATCTCATACCGAAGCCGCAGACCCGCATCTATGTCAGCGAGGCCCGAACCGACGCCCTGACCGCGGTCCTCCTTGGTATACCAATTAGTTTCGAATTGCGGCTGCAATACCAGCCGCTGGGTCAGGTAAAGGTCGTAGGAGGCATTGGTGCGTAAGGCGTAATGGCCGTCGTTGCTGGCATAGAGCGTTGCTTCGACGTTCCAGAAGTCGATCGCCAGGCCTTCGACACCGAGGGCGGCCCAAGCCCGGCCCGTGCCGGAATCAAGATCGTACCGCATGCCGGTTTGTACATCGAAATAGCGGCTGATCGGACGATCATAGAGCAGCTCCTGATCCCCGTCCGACACTTTCCCGTTGCCGTCGGCGTTGTCGCGGCCCTCCGATTTCAGCCAAATGCGGTTCCAGTCGGAACCTGCCCACGCCTCGCCGTCCCAGCGAAAATAGTTGCCACCACCGACGCGGCCCTCGAACTGGTTTAGGACCCCGTGGATGTAGATTCGCTCATCCTGAATTGGATTGCCGTACGGTGCCGCCCCGTTCAACGTGTTGGACGAGAGGCCGGTGCCGATCACCTGCGCTTTGGCCGGCACGGCTGCGAAAGCTAGAACGACGGTGCACGCCGTCAGCGCGCGCAAGGACATGAGCGTCACGCTGGCAGCACGCGCAGGACGCGGAACATGCCGGCCTCGAAGTGGTAAAGAATGTGGCAGTGCAGCGGCCATTGCCCGGTCGCCAAGGTCGTCACGAGCAAGCTTACATCCTCCGCCGGCTTCACATTGATCGTGTGCAGATAGGGTCTGTGCTCACCGCCCCCGTTCTCCAGCTCCATCCACATGCCATGCAGATGGATCGGATGGCTCATCATGGTATCGTTGATGAAGCGCAGGCGAAAGCGCTCACCAAGCTTCACGTCGATCGGCCCGACCTCGCTGAATTTCTTGCCGTCGAACCCCCAGATGAACCGCTGCATATTGCCCGTGAGGTGCAGGAGGATCTCCCGTGTTGGAGGTCGCGGATCGACACCGGGATTGACCGACCGTAGCTCCGCAAGCGTCAGAACCCGGCGGCCGAGTAGATTAAGTCCGTCGCCAGGTAAGTCGAGCCGCGTGGACACCATCTTGGCGTCCGACTGCACTTCCACACCCATCGCCGGGTTATCTGGCGTGTTCGGGTGCATCGGCTGCTCACCAACGCGATCGGCCGTCGAGACTTTCGGAGCCATTTTGCCCATGATGCCACCGATCCGGGTGTCGTCCGGGTAGGAGGCCCCGATCTCCTTGGGCATCATGCGCATGCCCATGTCGCCCATGCTGCGAAGCGGACGCGGGTCCATCGCCGGGACTGGCGCTTCCATGCCCATATGTGGCGCTAACGTTCCACGCGCATAGCCGCTGCGTTCCACGTCCTGGGCAAAGATCGTGTAGGCGCGGTTCTCCCCCGGTTCGACGATGACGTCATAGGTTTCCGCCACGCCGATACGCAGTTCGTCCACCCGGACAGGCTGCACGTCGTTGCCGTGGACATGGACCACCTCCATGGTCAGACCCGGAATGCGGATGTCGTAATAGGTGACGGCCGAGGCGTTTATGAAGCGCAGCCGGACGCGCTCCCCAGGCTTGAACAGCGCCGTCCAGTTGGCAGCCGGCGGCGCGCCGTTCACCAGATAGGTGTAGAGCGCTCCCGTCGGCTCGGCGAGGCCGGACGGGTCCATGCGCATCTGGCCCCAGCTCAGCCGCTCTTTGATCGTCATGCCAAGCCCGCTCTGTTCGGCATCAGAGATGAAAGTGCCGAGCGTGCGGCGGCGGTAATTGTAGTAGTCGGGGTTCTGCTTGAGTTCGCTCGCGATAACTAACGGATCGCCATCCATCCAGTCGTCGAGGACGATCGGGTAGTCACGGTCGACCTTGATTAGCGGCTCGCCATCCGGCTCGATCACGAGAGCGCCGATCAGGCCCTTCTGCTCCTGATAACCCATGTGGCTATGATACCAGTAGGTACCGCTCTGTACGACGGGAAAGCGATACGTGAAGGTCTCGCCAGGTCTGATACCCGGAAACTCGATGCCCGGAACACCATCCATTGGATTAGGAAGAATGATCCCGTGCCAATGAATGCCGGTTGTCACAGGGAGGTTGTTGGTGACGTTCAACGTGACGACATCGCCCTCCCGCCAATGCAGCACCGGACCTGGTACGCCGCCGTTGATGCCGTATGCCCAGGATGGCGTTCCGGTCTTATTGACCATCAGGCGATCGAGGCGGAGGTCAAATCGATTGCCGGACAGTACTGACGGTTGGCTCATGCCGGTGAGTGCGGACGCGGATGCCGTCGACGATCGGAGGCCGATTGCTGCTGTCGTGCCCAGTGCTGCGGTTCCCTCGATGAAACGGCGGCGACCAATGATGGGCAAGGAGTGTTGTTCTGTCACAGACCGGTTTCTCCGCGCTTTGGTGCTTCTGTCCGTAACTACTGTTATTGGCAGCCATCCCACACTGGAAGGTCAAGGCAACGACGGGTCACAACATCGTGCCATCGAGTAGGTGTAGCGAACTGCGATCACCGTGGGGCGACACCGATGTCGCAAGATCTTTGGAGACGGCTCCAGCGCCGGGCAGCGATGGCCCGTTCCACACGGCGCCACGAGGCCCCCGCAGCTCATGCCGCTCACTCCCAGGTCGAATTTGATCGGCCGAGCACTCCCGTGGCCTGCCCGCCAAGATGGGGCTTTCTATGGTGAGAAGGTCAAGCGCGGAACATGGCTTGACCTTCCCATAATGGAAGGCTGCAAGCTGGCTACCTCAAAGGAGATCCGCGATGCAGACATTTAAGGTCGAAGGCATGACCTGCGCCCATTGCGAGCGCGCTGTCACCGACGCCATCCACAGCGTCGACAATGGCGCGCAAGTCAATGTCGACTTGGCGGCCGGGACCGTCGGCACCAACAGCCAGGTGAGGCCGGACCTGCTGATCGAAGCGATCAGCGCAGAAGGCTACAAGGCTCAGTCGCTCGCGGCGCAAGGCTGACTGGCAGGGGCCTCCGGCGCCATGGGCCATGGGAGCTTCTTCGGCAGCATTGGGACGGCCCTGTCCATGGCGTTCGCGATGGGCTGGGAGATCCTGTGGGCGCTGGTACTCGGCTTCACGCTCTCGGGCGTGGTGCAGGCGGTGGTGACCAAGGGCGAGATGGTCCGCCTGCTGCCGAACGCCCAGCCCCGCAGCATCTTGCTCGCGAGCGGGCTGGGCGCAGCCTCGTCCTCCTGCTCTTATGCCGCGGTGGCGCTGGCCCGCTCGATCTTCCGCAAAGGTGGCGACTTCACCGCAGCGATGGTGTTCCAGTTTGCGTCCACCAACCTGGTGCTAGAGCTCGGCGTCATTCTCGCCGTGCTGATGGGGTGGCAGTTCACCGCCGCCGAGTTTACCGGCGGGCCGGTGATGATCGTGCTGCTCGTCCTGCTGCTCCGCGTGACGCTGCGGCCGCGCATAGTGGAAGCGGCCCGCGCGCAGGCTGATCGCGGCATGGCCGGGCGCATGGAGGGCCACGCGGCAATGGACATGTCGCTATCGGGCGGCTCGATCGCCTCACGCGCGCTCTCGCCACGCGGCTTCACTGCGATCAGCCATTTCTACGTCATGGATTGGGCAAGCATTTGGCAGGACATCGCGCTTGGACTACTGATCTCGGGCGCGCTCGCCGCCTGGGTTCCGCAGGGATTTTGGGCCGCGCTATTCCTGACGCATGACCCGGTCTGGTCCAAGATCGTGGGTCCGCTGATCGGTCCACTGGTCGCCGTGCTGTCCTTCGTCTGCTCAGTCGGCAACGTGCCGCTCGCCGCGGTGCTTTGGAATGGCGGCATCAGCTTCGGTGGTGTGGTCGCGTTCCTGTTCGCTGACCTCATCATCCTACCAATCATCAACATCTACCGCCGATACTACGGCAACCGCATGGCGGCCCTACTGTTCGGCCTGTTCTACGTCGCCATGGCTGGCGCCGGATACGTGGTCGAAATCGTGTTTGGCCTGCTTGGCCTCATCCCGGCCAGAGGAGGCGCTCGTGTGCTGGAGGCGGGGGTGACATGGAATTACACGACCGTGCTCAACATCCTATCTCTCGCACTCTCAGCGGTGCTGGTCTGGCGCTTCCTGCGCACCGGCGGCCCGAAGATGCTGCGCATGATGTCAGCGCCGATGAATGAACCTGCCGGACGGGCGCATCACCATGACGGCTAACGCGTATCCGTTATGTCCTAGCAATCGCATCCATCTTTGTGTTTCCGAGGGTCATAGCCAATGCCCTTTTCGATCAGGCGCCGGTACCTGCTGGCCGCTACCGCCGGGGCGCTCGGCACCATGGTCGCATGGCGGGCGCTGCGCAATGATGCCGCCGACAACTCCGGGCGCTGGGCCTTCCACGGCGACAACCTCCACTACATGGAAGCTGGCATGACGACGACCAGGCAGATGCGAGAGCTTCTGACGTCGCGATCCGACGCAGAACTCCATACGAAAGCTCAAGCGCTGCCGCCGATCCGCCAGCCACAGGCTAGCTGATGACACGCGGGATGCTTGATTGCTTGATCATCGGGGGCGGACCGGCGGGACTGACAGCCGCCATCTATCTAGCCCGCTTCAGGCGTCGACTTTCGGTGGTAGACGGCGGCGATAGTCGCGCCCGCTTGATACCGATCGCGCATAACCTCGCGGGCTTCCCAGACGGAATTCCCGGTGATGAACTGCTGGCGCGCATGAGAGCGCAGGCGCGGCGCTACGGCGTCGCTCTCACGCCGGGCACGATCACGGGCCTGCAGCAGGATGAGCACGGGTCGTTCTTGGCGGAGATGGCGAACGGAAGCCAGATCGTTGCACAAACTGTCCTTCTGGCCACTGGGGTCGCCGACCGCCATCCCGATTTGCCCGATTTGCACGGGGCGATCCAGCGCGGCCTCATTCGTTATTGCGGGATCTGCGACGGCTACGAGTCCACAGGCAAACATATCGCCGTTCTCGGTCGCGGATGCAGCGGCCTCGGTGAGGCGATCTTCATGCGGACCTACTGCTCGGACATTACGCTCTTCTCTATGGACACTCCTCTTTAGCTGCCCGGGGAGGATGGTCGCAGGGCAAAGGCGGCTGGGATCGGGTTCGTCACGGCCCCTGTTGTTAGCCTCGCGGTAGAGGGCGATATGGTGTGTCTTCACACGGCGGAGGGACAGAAATTATTTTTCCAGACCGTGTATGTGGAGATGGGCAGCGAGGCACGTTCCGACCTGCTCAGGCCGCTGGGTACAAAGCTCAACGAGTTGGGCTGTGTGCTCACAGACGACCATCAGCACACGTCCACCGATGGCCTGTTTGCGGCGGGCGATGTAGTCCGCAGCCTGGATCAAATTAGTGTCGCCATGGGTCAAGCCGCGATTGCGGCGACCGCGATCCATAATCGGTTGCGGAGCAGCGAAACGACGGTTTGAACAGCAAGCGACAGGAGCCGTAAACCATCGATGTCGATTGGGCATCCGCGGCCTTCGCACGTGTATATCACCCAGCTGCCCCTGCAGAGGAGCTGACTTGACTGACACCGAACGACTTATCGCCGATCTTGCTGCCAGCCTCGAGTCTGTCCGTCCTCTGCGGCAGCCGATGTTGCGCGCGCTGTTCTGGCTCATGGCCGAAGCCGCGCTATTCCTTGCCGTAGCACTCGTTCACGGGTTCCGGCCTGATCTCTCGACTCAGTTTGATAATCCCCATTTCGTGGCGGAGTGGAGCGCCGCTCTTCTGACGGCGCTCGTGACGGGCATCGCAACTTTCCACGTCAGTATTCCAGGACGGGAGTCTTGGTGGGTTGCGATTTCGGTCGCGGCAATCGCTATTTGGCTTCTCAGCCTGATGTCCGATGTCGTCGCCGAACTCCGTGCGTTGGGACCTGACGAAATTGTTATGCGCACCAGTTGGACATGCGTGGAGTTCCTGGCCGTGGTCGGCCTCCTGACAATCGTGGGGACGATGTTCCTGGTCCGCACAGGCTCAGTTACCAACCCCGTTGCGACCGTCATGCTGACCGGGATTTCGGTGACGACCCTCGCTTCTTGGGACCTAGAACTCTTCCACAAACTGGACACGGCGACAGAGCTCCTCGTATGGCACCTGAGCACAATCACTGCCGTTCTTGCGGTTACCAGAGCGGGGGGTCCACGTCTGCTCATGCATATGGCGACAATGGGGCCCGGGCGCCGCATTCCGCCGAATTAGGATTGGAGCGCGCGCGTGCACGAGGTGGAGCGACGCCGCAATTTTCGCCTGATCTCATTCAGCATGGCCTCCTGGGGCTCCCGCTCTGTGATGAGACGCCGACGGGCCTTGAACACGGCCTCCTCCGGCGACGCGCCAGCCAGGTCACAAGTCTCGCGGGTGACCGAAACCGCGGCAAACCCTGCCTCTTCAAGGATGCGTCGGACATGGGCGGCATTGCTGAAAGCGAGCGGGCCGGGCGCATGCGGCTGCTTCTCCGCCGGCGTGCCGAGCCGGCGCGCAACGTGCCGCGCAGTTTGTGGAAGGCGGCGACCGAATCGTCGAAGAACATCACGCACGATGCGCGACACCAGCAGGTCAAAGCTGCCGGGCGGGAAGGTGTGGGTCTGCGTGTCGCCAAGGATGACCTCCGTATCCGGTGCGGGACCGCCGAATTGCTCGCGCGCTACGGCCAGCATCGGCTTGGCTATATCGATGCCGATCGCCCGGCCTTGCGGGCGACTCGTTCGGCAAGACGCACCAGGGTTGAGCCGGTCCCGCACCCGATCTCGATAACGGCCTCGTGCTGGAGCGGGCCGGCCCGCTCCAGCAGCAAGTGTCCGAACCCGTCCGAGGTGTTGGTCGAGCTTGTCGCTATTTCGCGATCATTTCCGGCCGGCGACCGCATTCCAGTGCTCCCGCTGCGCAGTATGGACGTTGTTGTCCGCCATGGAGAAGCATTTCTCTGCTGCAGTGCCAATCAGGCGCCCACAGCGACCGCGCTGGAAGCCGATGTCATTAGGACGACGAGCGTGCCGCGGCGAATGGCCGCCATTGGCGGGCAGGACGCGCGTGGGAGGCGGCGCCTCCTCAACCTCGATCGGACTCTCCCTGTGCATCGGGGTCAGCGCGAGAAATGGCGCCGGATTGACGGGCTTGCTGCCCACGATGACCTCGAAATGCAGGTGGGGTCCGCGCGCATTTCCCGTCATTCCAATCGTACCGAGAGTCTGGCCCTGCCGCACAAATTCTCCCATGGACGCCTCGATACGTGACAGATGTGCATACCTAGTCTCGATTCCATCCGTGCTGCGCAGGTCGACGACGTTGCCGTAGGCAGAGTACCGGCCTGCGTACGTCACTGTGCCGGTCAGTGCCGCTCGAACCGGCGAGCCATATGGCGCTGCAAGATCAACGCCTGGATGAAATCCATCATGGCGCATGCCAAAGGGCGATGTGACGCGACTGAGCCTCGCGGCGGGCATCAGCATTTCGGGACGCACAGGCGGCCTCGCCAGGGCAGGAGTTCCGAAAGCCACGAGCAACGCTGGAATGAGCAATCGTAGGTCGGTCATCGGTCCCGATTAGCGGGTGGATCCTTTCCGCACCAGCCCTATCCCGCGAACCAGTCTACTAAATAGGCCTTGTCCGTCCGATGTTTGAAGGGTAACTTTCGCTTCCAGTACGAGCTCATGGCCGCTCTCAGCGCCTTGAGCGCACCGGTGCAGCCCCAAGGCAAAGGATGATAAACTTGGTTCAGGGAGCGCTGCGCCGACGAGGCCTCCTCGGCATGACGCTCGGCCTCGGACTTTTGGGCGAGGGGAGCCCGCGAGCCGCCGCCACGCCCGATCGCGCAATTGGCGACCAAGGACGGGCGATCGTGATGAACTCCGCCTCCGCCTCCTTCAGCGTCATCGACGTGGCGAGCCGCAAGGTGATCCGGACCACGCCGGTTCTTCGAGAGCCGCATCATTGGGCGCTACTGCCCGACCGCTCCGCCCTGCTGATCGGGGATACGAGCGGTAATGCGCTTTTCTTCCTTGATCCACGCACGGGCGAGCTACTGCAACATAGGCCTTTCAGCGATCCCTACCAGCTTTGGTTCAGCCCAAATGGCCAGCACCTCGTTGTCGCCGCCCTCGCTGTCAACCATGTCGATCTCTACGATGGACGCACGCTCCGGCTCGTGAAGCGGTTTCGGTTACCGACCATGCCGAGCCACATCAGCTACTCGCCGGATAGCAGCATGGTGTTCGTCACGCTGCAGACCAACAATCGATTGGTGGCGATCGATCTGGGCGCGCAGAAGGTCATCTGGCAGTCGGAGATCGGCAAAACGCCGGCGGGCGTGTTCTGGCATGGGGGTCAGGTGCTGGTCGGTGTGATGGGCAGCGATTACGTCGCGGTCGCCGACCCGGTCGATGGTCGTGTCGTGCGTCGCCTCCGAACGGGTCGTGGTGCCCACAACCTGTTCTATTCTCCCGATGGTAAGCAGATCTACGTGACGAACCGGGTTGAGGGCACCGTGTCCTTACTCGATTCGAGCTCTCTCGAAACGTTGCGGACCTATACCGTGCCCAACGGCCCCGATTGCATCGCCTTCGCACCGGACGGGAAGCTCTGGATCAGTATGCGCTGGGCAGGCCATGTTGCGGTGCTCGATCCGGCGTCGGGGGCGCATGAGACGATCGCGGTTGGCCGCTCCCCCCATGGCGTCTTCCTGACGGCCTCACCGACGCTGCCAGGCCCAACCCGCTCTAGCTCGCTCAGCTTGTCGACCGCCTGATGGACCCCTTCAGCTTTATCGCCGATCTGGTGCAGCAGCATTTGTTGGTGCCGCTTCTGTACCAGATCGGCTGGATGCAGTGGCAGGAGCTCGCTTATGGCTGGGCGCTGTTTGCGGTCTATGGCTTCGCACAGGTCGTGCTGACGTTGGCCATCTGCCTGCCGCTCGAATACTGGGTACCGGTCGAGCGCTGGCCCGACCGTCGGGCCGTGCTCACCGACATCCTCTACACGTTGATCGCGCGCGTGGGAGTGCTGCCGCTGGTCACCTTCGTCGCCTTCTACAACATGCAGGCCTGGTTCAACGGCATGATCGTCGATGCCGGCTGGCTGCCGCCCACGCTGGAAGGCGTGGTGCCGGGCCTGCTGGGGCACCCGGTTCTCACATTCATCCTCTACGCCATCATCCTCGATTTCGCGGATTACTGGCGGCATCGCATCTCGCACCGGATCGGCTGGTGGTATGCGCTACATTCCGTCCACCATGCTCAGCGGCAGATGACCTTCTGGTCGGATGATCGCAATCACGCGCTCGACGACCTGATTTCGGCACTCTGGTTCGGAGTGATCGCTCTGCTGATCGGGATTTCGCCGTTCCAGTTCCCGCTGCTGGTCCTGCTGCTGCGTTTCCTCGAAAGCCTCTCGCACGCAAACGCGCGCATCTCCTTCGGTTGGCTCGGTGAGCGGCTGCTGATCTCCCCCCGATTTCACCGCGCGCATCACGGGGTGCTTGCCGCCGGAAAGCGCAGCCGGAATTACGGCGCGGTTCTGCCCTGGTGGGACATGATCTTCGGCACGGCGGACTTCGCGGCGGAGTTTGTGCCAACGGGGGATCCGTCGGGCGAGGAAGTGCTCGCAACCGGGACCTATTTCGCCCAGCAGCGCGCCGGACTGCGAAGAATGGTCCGGATGCTCCGCAAGCGGCGGGCCGGGCCCAGGCGCGCCTGACCTTCTGGGCGTGGACAAGGAGCCGGGCGGCAGCTTCGCGCCGCCGCCAGCCTTCTGCGAGTTGGAGAGGAAGGGGCGCTGAGCACCGATGCAGGCTACTTGACCGGGTGCTTCGCCTGCCAGCTCTTCATCTCCCTGATCTCCTTCTTCTGCGACGTGATAATGCTGTTCGCCATCCGACGGAGGGTAGGGTCTTTCCCGTATTGTAGCTCCACGCGGGCCATGTCGATCGCCCCCTGGTGATGCGGCATCATCATCTCCACGAATTGCTGATCCGGTGTGCCTGTCGCGGGATGGCTCATCATGTCGTCCTGCATCTTCTGCATGCTCTGCATGAAGGCTGCCGAAGCTGGGCTTGCCCCGTGGGTCATCGACTGCCCAGACATCTGCACAGCCGGACTGCCTGCCGGGGCCGTGCTTTGTGGCTGCTGCGCAATCGCGGGTAGGGCCATGGACAAAAGCACCAACACGGCACCTCCCGAGGTGCCCAGCAACTTTGTTCTATTGTTCATTTTATTCTCCCTTTTTGATGAGTGCAATCCGTCCACCTGACGAACGGGCAGCAATGGACCGGCGGTTCAGCCGAACATGGATCATGGCTGCGCCATGTAACGCAGAAAGACTTCCGCCTGCGGCGAGTTCCATTGCGCGGGACCCGGGACATAGCCTCGGATGGCTCCGGCCCGATCAACGACGTAGGTGATCGGCAAGGCACGGACTGGAAGAAAGCCCCTGCCCGGATTGGCGGTCTCCAAGTAGCCGATCTGTCGCTCCGGATCGGCGAAGATCCCGAGATGAGTCAGATGGAATCGCTCGTAGAACGCCCGAATCGCCGGCTTGCCTTCGGGGTCGATGGCGATG
>DAICYU010000519.1 GCA_027311485.1 Acetobacteraceae bacterium | reverse complement strand
CGCCGTTACCACGCGCTACCACGCATCGCTACAATCGAACGCGACGATGAAGAATCCGATCACCATCGAGGACCACCAGTCGTCCCGCATGATCTCCGATCCGCTGCGGCTGCTTGACTGCTCCTTGGAAAGTGACGGTGGGGCGGCGGTGGTGATCAGCGCGCCGGACCGTGCCCGCGACCTGCGCAAGCCGCCGGTGGTCGTCATGGGGGTCGCCGAGGGCCATCCCGACTCGCCTTCGGCCATCACCCAGCGGCCCGATCTCACGACGCTGGGCCTTGCCAAAGCGGCACCGAAAGCCTTCGCCATGGCCGGCGTGACCCACAGCGATATCGACGTGGCCGAGGTCTATGACTGCTTCACCTATATTGTCATGTGCCAGCTGGAAGACCTGGGCTTCTGCAAGAAGGGCGAAGGCGGCGGGTTCGTGCAGGATGGCGCGCTCGGCCTGAACGGGCGCCTGCCGGTGAACACGCATGGCGGCTTGCTGTCCCAGGCGCATATGGCCGGCATGAACCACATTGTCGAACTCGCCCACCAGTTGCGCGGTGAGGCCGAAGCGCAGGTTCCGGACGCCGAGGTCGGCCTGGTTACCGGTTATGGCGACATGGGCGACGGCGCTGTCGCGATCATGCGGAGGGCCTGAGCCATGGACGGTTACGACAAGCTGGTTCCGTCTACCACCAAGGATACGCAGCCTTACTGGGACGGTCTGAAGCAAGGCCGCCTGCGCCTGCAATGCTGCGCCGATTGCGGCAAGGTGCGGCACTATCCCCGCCCAGTGTGCGATGCCTGCTGGTCGATGAACGTAAACTGGATCGACGCCTCAGGCCGCGGCGCGGTGCATAGCTGGACGGTTACCCACTATGCGTTCCACCCCAGCTTCAAGGGTGACCTGCCCTATCTGCTGCTGACCGTCGATCTGCCCGAGGGCGTGCGTATGAACGCCCAGGCGCGTGGCATCGATCCAGGGTCGTTGCACGTCGGGACGCCGGTGAAGGTGGGGTTCGAGCGGGTGACGGACGATCTAACACTGCCAGTGTTTGAGGCCGCATAGCCGCCTAGCACCCCAGGGCCCGCTTCGCCACCGCTGCCAGATAGCCGGACGTTGCTGGCAGGATCGCGTCATTGAAGTCTTAGTGCGCGTTGTGCAGTTCCCGTCCGCCATCGGCTGGCCCGTTGCCGATCCATACGAACGCGCCCGGGCGGTGTTCCAGGAACCAGGCAAAATCCTCTCCGGTCATTGCCGGGGCCAGGTCCCGCCGCAGCGGCAAGCCAGCCACCTGCACTGCCCCAGCCGCGAGATCCCGTTCTGCCGGGGTGTTGGCGGTGACCGGGTTGCCGCGTGGCGTCTCCACGTCAATAGAGACATCGAAACTGCGCGCCACCCCTTCAGCAATCCGCTGGATCGCCTGCTCGACCTGCTCCCGCACCTCCGGCCGCAGGGCGCGCATCGTGCCACGCATGATCGCCTGGTCGGGGATCTGGTTCGCCGCCGAACCCGCCTGCATCATTGCGATCGTCACCACGGCGCTGTCCAGCGGGTCTATTGATCGCGAGACGATCGACTGCAACGCCAGCAGCAGATGAGCCGAGGCCACCATCGGATCGCGCGTCATGTGCGGCAGCGCGGCATGGCCGGAATGGCCGGTGACCGTAATCAGAATGCGATTGCCGGACGCCATCACCGGTCCGTCATGCACGGCGACAGTGCCCGCCTCCAGGCCCGGCCAGTTGTGATAGCCAAAGATGCGCTCCATCGGGAAGCGCTCGAACAGCCCGTCGGCGATCATGCTCCTGGCGCCGCCGCCGCCTTCCTCGGCCGGCTGGAACACAAGCTGCACGGTGCCTGACCAGGCAGTATCCGCTGCCAAAAGTGCCGCCGCGCCCAGCAGTGATGTCGTGTGCCCGTCATGCCCGCAGGCATGCATCACCCCCGGACGACTGGACGCATGCGGCACCCCGCTTGCTTCCTGGATCGGCAGCGCGTCCATGTCGGCCCGCAACCCGACCGAGCGATTCGACTCTCCGCGGCTGAGCGTGGCCACAACACCGTGGCCGCCAATGCCTGCGGCAAATGGAATGCCCAGTTCCGCCAGCCTGGCCTGCACGAAGGCCGACGTCTCCTCCTCATGCAACGTGAGCTCAGGACTTGCGTGCAGGTGCCGGCGCCACGCGGTCAGTCGATCATGCAGGATTTTGTCCACGCGGTTCCGCCTCCGGCCAGGAGCCAATTCGGTAGCGGTTCAGCGCTAAAGCCGCAACTCGGCATGCGCTGCCGGCTGATGGCGCCTGCGCCGGCTGGCAGCATGCCCATCAGCACCGCCGTGTCACCCTTGAGCTATCAACCGTCGCGCCGCTTGCACAACCGGCCGCGGCACGACTTCAATGCTGATAACGACAATCAGGGGGAACCGCCAATGGGAACCATCCACGCTCGGCTCGCGCATGTCGGCATCTATGCGCACGATAAACCGTTGCTGGAACGCTTCTATACGACTGTTCTAGGTCTTGTGGTGACCGATAGCGGCAAGGCACGCAACGGCATGGACCTGACGTTCATGAGTGCCAGTCCCGGCAACCACCACCAGTTCGTTCTGGTCGCGGGTCGGCCGGATACCACGGGATTCAACCCGATCAACCAGATTTCGTTCATGGTCGACTCATTAGCCGATTTGCGGGAGGTGCATCGTCGCGCCTTGGGCAACGGCGCGACGGACATGCGTGTCACCAACCACGGCAATGCCTGGTCCTGCTACTTTAAGGACCCCGAGGGCAACACCGTGGAAGCCTATCTGGACACGCCGTTCCATGTGCCGCAGCCGCATGGCGAACCGCTGGATCTGTCCAAATCCGATGAGGAGATCATGCACGAAACCGAGACAGCTTGCCGAGCGGATCCGGGTTTTATGATGATGGAAATGTTTCAGCGGTCGTTGGCGGAGCGGTTGGCGCCCTGAATCGTAGAGGTGGCATCACGTAGTTTCCATCTGCGCTCGCGCGCTTCACGCAGTAGACACCGTCATGGCCTGACGGACCTATTGCTCCCGTCGGAAATGTCAGACGAGGCCATCCTTTACCTCGGCCGCGGCAATGCGATTGCTCGCGCCATAGCCGGAGCCATTGCATGACCCTCGATCCTGTTCTGCTCTCGCGCTTCCAGTGGGCGTGGGTGGTTGCCTGGCACATCCTGCTGCCCGCCTTTACCGTCGGTCTAGCCTCCTACATCGCTGTGCTGGAGGGCCTTTACTTCTTCACCGGGCGCGAGGTCTGGTTTCGGATCTCCGGCTTCTGGACACGGATTTTCGCGGTCTCCTTCGGCATGGGCGTGGTGTCCGGGATCATCATGCCGTTCCAGTTCGGCACGAACTGGAGCCGGTTTTCCGATGCGGTGGCCAATGTGATCTCCCCTCTGATGGCGTATGAGGGGCTGACAGCCTTCTTCCTGGAAGCCT
>DAICYU010000518.1 GCA_027311485.1 Acetobacteraceae bacterium | reverse complement strand
GGTCAGCCGCATCGTCACTATGGATGAAGACCTGACAGAGGCCAAAGCCGGCGAACCCGTTACTCTGGTGCTTGATCGGGAAATCGATATTTCCCGCGGCGACGTGCTGGCTGCCGAGCCGCTCCCAGGTGCAGCGGATGGACTGGAAAGCTGGGTCGTCTGGATGGATGAGACCCCGCTTTTCCGCGGTCGAGCCTATTTGCTGGTGTTGGGTAGCCGAACTGTCGTGGCGACAGTGACGGATATCAAGGCGCGCCTGGATATCGAAACGCTGGAGGAGGTCAGCGTTCGCGAATTGGCGCTGAACGAAATTGGGCGGGTAATCATTGACCTGACGCATCCGGTCGTGTGCGAGCCTTACGAGGTCAGCCGCGAACTCGGCGGCTTTATCCTGGTCGACCGGCTGACACGCGGAACGGTCGGGGCCGGTCTGATCACCGGGCTTACTAAGCGCAACGCTGATATTGTCTGGCACAAGCTGGATATCGACAAGGCGGCTAGGTCGCTGCTGAAGGGGCAGAAGCCGGCAGTCCTGTGGTTCACCGGCCTGTCCGGCGCCGGCAAATCGACCATTGCCAACATTGTCGAAAAAAGGCTGCACACGCTCGGTCATCACACCATGATTCTGGATGGCGACAATGTCCGTCATGGGTTAAGTCGCGACCTGGGTTTCTCGGAAGCCGACCGGGTCGAGAATATCCGACGTATTGCCGAGGTGTCCCGGCTGTTTGTGGAAGCCGGGCTAATCGTCATCGTGTCCTTTATATCTCCCTACCGCGCGGAGCGGATGCTGGCGCGCGACCGCGTCGGAGCGGATGAGTTTCTGGAGATCTTCGTCGACACGCCAATCGAAGAATGCCGTCGCCGCGATCCGAAAGGTCTGTATATCAAGGCTGACAGCGGCCAGATCCGAAACTTCACCGGTGTCGACGCGCCGTATGAAGAGCCGCTGGACCCGGAAATCCGGTTGCGCACCCTTGAAGCCACCCCGGAATCGCTGGCTGAGGAGGTTGTCGGCGCGCTCCGCACCCGCGGGATTATCGCCTGACCACTCGAAACGGTCAGGCCGATGATCTTGACGCCGTGGCGCGGGAGGCTGCGGGCTGCAAGGTC
The DNA here is from genome assembly GCA_027311485.1 of Acetobacteraceae bacterium. GTDB lineage: Bacteria > Pseudomonadota > Alphaproteobacteria > Acetobacterales > Acetobacteraceae > Rhodopila. The sequence goes on along the minus strand of DAICYU010000518.1, from coordinate 2,356 downwards.
TGCGCGAGTGCGCTGCCGCTGGGTCCGCGACCGATCTTCCGCGTTTCACGTACAGCCCGCATCCTAATCAACAGCCAAGCGCCGGGAACCAGGGCCCACCTGACCGGCGTACCGTTCAACGACGCATCGGGTGAGCGACTGCGTGATTGGCTGCAGATCGATGCTGACGTGTTTTACGATGTGAGCCGCATCGCGATCATACCGACAGGGTTGTGCTATCCGGGCGTACAATCCAACGGCGGGGATGCCCCACCTCGACCAGAGTGCGCGGCGTTGTGGCTCAATCGCTTTGTCCGCCTGATGCCGGAAATCAGATTAACGCTGCTGGTTGGTGCTTATGCGCTGCGGAATCGGCTGGGTACGGGCGCGATGACGGATCACGTACGCCGATTTCGCGCATTGAGTCCGACCATCATACCACTGCCACACCCGTCTTGGCGGACGAAGGTATGGGAAAAGCGCAATCCGTGGTTCACGGAGGAACTTCTGCCTATGTTACGGCAGGCAATACAGGCAGCGCTGACCGATAATGAGTGACCCACCATGACGACACCACGAACTCTGCTGGAGAGGCGCTCAGAATCAATAGGTACAATCAGGTGTTACCCACTCGATCGCGGCAGATGGGGCAATGCTCAGTTCAGTCTTAGAAATCCGGGTTCAAAATCTGGTTCACAATATTGAGCACGTCGGTGTCGAGAAATGGCTTGCGAAGAAAGCCGACGTAACCTGTGAAACGATCCCGCAAGGCGGTCTCCGGCGCTCCGCTCATGATCACAATGGGGACGTGTGCTAATGCCGGGCTGCTTTGCATCGCCGCGGCGGTTGCAGGTCCATCCATAACCGGCATCATCCAATCCAGCAGCATCAGGTCAGGACGTTCTGCCACGGCGATTTCCACTGCTTGGCGTCCGTTGCCAGCCGTGAGAACCCGGTAACCGGCATCCGAAAGTACCATTTCCAGCACCAGCAGGATGCCAAATTCGTCGTCAGCCACCAGCACGGTTCGCACGCCTGGCACTCCTCAGGAGCCTGTCTTGTCCTCGCCGCGAACCGATCGAGCGCCCAACTGCTGGTGCGCTATCCCCGTCGTGACGCCCTCAACATCTTTGAACGCTTCAGAAGCGAGCGTGATCCCCGACGACCCGATAGAAAATTCCAATAGGGACGGGTCGAAGTCGCTGTCCCTTACCTTCAGGATGCCGAGAACCCTCCGGAAGCGCCCCGACGTCTCGACGAGTCGCAGGAGGAGCATGTTCTCCGCCACTGCAGAAACTCCGCTCAGAGGCAGGACAACCTCCTGCCCAAAAAGCCTTGGTGTTTCGATTGTAAATAAGGTCGTCACGCCTGTCGCCCGCAGTTCGTTCGCCAGGGCAGCAAAAAAGTGCTGAAGCCGTTCCGGGTCAGCTACGCCCTCCGAGAAGCCGCCAATGCCGTCCACCACGACTCGACGCGCGCCCATGCGTCGCGTGGCATCCACCAGTCGGTGACCCAATTGGTCCAGCAATCGCTCGGTCGGAGCTTGCCAAAGCATAGTCAGGTATCCGGCCTTGATCGGGCGGTCGAGATCAATGCCAAGCGATCGCGCTTTCAGACGAAGGCGAGGTGGCGTTTCGTAAAATCCGAATAGCAGGGCTGGCTCCCGCTCCGACGCCACCGCTAGATAGTGGAGAGCCAGCGTTGTTTTTCCCGCTCCGGTTGGCCCGACCAGCAACGTCGACGTTGCCGCCGGAAGCCCACCCCGCAGTGCCGCGTCCAGGTCGCTGATCCCTGTGGAAATCCTTCCGCCATCAGGATCGTCCTCAGGAGGGTCGCCGTAAATGGCTTCAAAACGAGGATAAAGTACGATCCCCGCCGTGGTGATACGCACCGTATGCGGACCTTCAAGGTAATCGCTTCCGCGAAATTTTTGTATCTCCAGACGTCTTACCGTCATGGCGCTTCGCGAGAGCCGGGATAATTCGACAATGCCGTCCACCATGGTTTGCTCTGGCGTTACTGACGGATCCCCTACACCCGAACTGGTCAACAGCAGCATGGTCGAGCCGGTAGCGCCGGCTACGGCTTGCAAATCGTAAATGAAACGTTTGAATGCCGAGTCATCCCGTACCAGGGACGTGATTGCTACCAATCCGTCCAGCACCACAACACCGGCGCCGAGCCTGACGATTTCCCTGCGCATGAGCGCAACCAAGCCAGGCAAGCCTTCTTCCTCAAGTGTGCGAAAGGCACTGACATAGTAGAGCTTTTCGGGCACTGCATTGTGCTCGTAGAAGTCCATCTCCCGCAAATGCAGCATCATTCGGGCATGGCCTTCGGCCAGAAGCGTAACGTACAGGGCTCGCCCCCCCCCCCC
>DAICYU010000517.1 GCA_027311485.1 Acetobacteraceae bacterium | reverse complement strand
GACTTCAAGCGCCATGAAAAATTTGAGGCGATCCAGCGCGCCCATGATTGGTTTCAGGAGCAGATGGGAAAGCTCGCATTGGAGGTGAGCGAGGCGGATCGGGCTGTCCAACAATACCGCCTAGAGCACGGACTGGATGAGTTGCCCCCGGACGACGGCGCCCCAACGCGAGCCGAAACGCTGAATCGCCAGCTCCTGAACGCGGTGAACGTGCAGCTCGCCCAGGCAACGCAGGAGATTGCGCAAAAGGAAGGAAGACTCGCCCAGGCGGAAGCGGCCCTGCGCGGCAAGGTTTCGCTGAATGCACTCCCAGAAATTGTAGCTTCTCCCAGGATCACGGAACTCTCTGCACAACTGGCCACGGTCGCCGGACATGAGGCGCAGCTTGCCAGCACCCAGGGGGCAGGCAATCCGGAACTGGCATCAGTGCGCGCGCAACGCGGCTTGTTGCAGTCCCGTCTGGCCACTGAAGCAGCCAATATCGTCAAAAGCCTGACCGCCGAGATAAACGCCGACCATGCCCAGGAGCAGTCGCTCCGCCAGCAAGTGGAGAAGCTACGCGCCAAAGTCAGCGCCGAAAATCTGGCATTGATGGGCTTGCAGGTGCCACTGACCAAGGCACGTGCAACACGCAGCATCTATGAAACTTTTCTGAACCGCGCGACACAGCTCGCCAACGTTTCCGGTATCCAGGAACAGGACGCCACCCTCGTCTCCGGCGCTCGGCCTCCCCTTGGCCCGTCAGCACCGAAGAGCAGTCGGCTGATCGCCGTCGCGGCCCTGTTGTCCACCGTCCTCGGTGTTGCACTTGCCTGCGTCATTGAACGCATGCGAAGCGGCTTCAGCGTCCCTGAACAGGTCGAGGCAACGCTGGGGTTGCCATTGATAGCGGCGGTCCCCGAGGTTCCGCGCGCCGTATTGAACGGGCGACGGAGTGGACGTCCAGGCGTCGCCCTGGCAGCGGCTCTCGATCGACTTCAGGGAAAGGTGCGGGTGCAAGGAAACACGCGTCCGAAGGTGATGATGATCACGTCGGCGCTACCGAAAGAGGGAAAGTCAACCCTTGCAGCCGTCCTCGCACGCAATGTCGCAGCGGCCGGATTAAAAGTTCTGCTGGTCGAGTGCGATTTCCATTGTCCAGAACTGGCTCGCAAATTCCGGCTGCCGCCCCAACCCGGCCTGTGCGAAATTCTCGCGACTGGCTTGCCTGATAGCAGCACACAGGCGATCCACGAGGTCGCGCCCGGGCTGCATGTCATCGCTGCGGGCAGTTGCGACAGGGACGCGCAGGAATTGCTGGCGTCGGAGGCCATGAACATGATGCTGCGGGCCATGCAGACCCGCTACGATCTTGTCTTGCTCGATACTCCTCCCGTGCTGGCTCGGGCCGATGCACTTGTCTTGGCACAACGCGCTGATGCGACACTGGTGGTGCTGCGTTGGGAGAAGACGGCGCGCACCCCGGTCCAGGACGCCGTGCGTTTACTTCAGGAAAGCCGAGCGCCGATATTGGGGGTTGTCATGACCCGCGTCGATCGACGGACGGCAGGACGGCTCGGAGGACGGCTGTCTTACGCCTTTCGGCTATACGATACCTATCGCCATGCACGTCTTTACCTCAAGTAACGCGCCCGGTCCATAAGTCCGGGCGGGCATCCCTGCCGGCCCCTTCAGCCAGACACGGCCGAAGGGGCGGCGACCGGAGCGCTGACAATTTGCTTTGCGGGTCGGCGCTGCTCGTGACCGGCGCGCGCATCGATCGACATGCGCGCAAGCACGCCAATCACACACCCAAGTTGCAGATAGAAATCCATGCCGCTTATCATTGGGGCTGATATCAGCGCAGTGACCAATTGGCATCCCAGGGACGCCAGGAAGCCGTCAACCAGTATCTGCCCGGGATGCCCTGGACAGGCGGCACGAACCTGCCTCGCAAGCCGAACCACCCGGACGCCGAACCAGAGCACCATTGTCAAGCCGAAAATGCCACCATTCGCCAGCAGCCCGGGCAACAGGCTCGAACTCCGGTAACTGCCCCAGCCGACGCCCAGACCATACGTCGGTATGACGGTCGCCAGAGCACCGTTGTCCGATGCCGACCGCTCTCGGTATGAATCGCTGTCACCCTTATTGAGGGTCGATTCAACAACGAGATTGATCGAGTCGATCAGTTCGGGCTTCAGGATCAGGATTGGCCCGATCGTAAGTGACGCCCCCAGCACCAAAAGTGCGACGGTTTTGCCCATCCGGCCCAGCGCGCCCGGCACGCCTCCGACCGAGGCAAGCGCCAACGTGAACGGCAGGCCGATGACGAGCATGGCGATGCCGGTTGTTGAGGTCGACAGCAATGTCGTCGCAATTGCCAACGCCAGCAGCAAATTCGGCTTCATGGTCTGATAGCCACGTACGCTCAACCAGAGACAGCAAAGGGCAACGCCGGCCATGTAGCCGGCAAGTCCTGCCGGTTCGGTGAACGGCCCCTGCACGCGGGGCACCGAGCCCAGACTTTGGGTCACGATCGCCCAGCCTGGATTCGACTGCAGCAGCTCATCCGGAAACGGGATGCCTGAGATACGATTGCCGAACTGCCAGAACGTTAGCCCGACGACGACATAGCCTCCCAGAAGATAGGCGGCGATGATCCGCTCATAGGGGATGGCGGCGCGCGTCATGAAACTGGAAACCGTCATGGCGAAGATGACGTTGATGGTCAGGTACAAGGTCTGGGTGACATTTCCGAACGTGAAATGCAGCGGCACCAAAGCGCTCAGTGCAAGAGGATCGACCTTTTGTGGCTCGACAAGGACGCTGCCAGCGAACATCTCAGGGAGCAGCCAGGCCGAAACCACGGCATAGGCAAGCAAGCCTTGCAGCGGGAGCGTGTTGCGCAATGCCGCCGCCTCACCCGGATAGCGCATGCCAAGCGCATATTGCAGCACGACATAGGCTATGAACAGCAGCCCGGGCACCATGCCAGGCTGCAGACCGAATCCTCCGAATATCATCGCCGCGGCCGCCGCAAAGATGGACGCAAACAAGGTCAGTTGCAGGAGACGAACGGGTCTCAAGGCCCACATCAGGGCAAGGGGAACCAGAACGGCACCAAGAAGTGTTACTTGCATCGCCAACGACCCTGCATGACACGCCGCGCATGGTATCAACTTTTTCGATACCCGAGGCAGGCGGTCTATCATAGAACAACGAGAGCCAGAGCCGTAGCCTAAGTAGAATAGCCAGCCGTGTTCAAATGTCCATGATTTCTGTCGATCGGAGTCAAATAACGGCTATGATTGAGGCGCATCCGCAGTTCTCCGATATTCTGTTGGACAACACCAGATGCATAAATGTTAGCACCTTTTGATGAGCGTGTTGACGAATCAGTTAAGTCAACACGGGCTAAACAGCCAATTTGCCGCCCCGGCATTGGTCGAATATACAATGTGCTTTCACTTGCCACTCCATCAAGCTTGG